>PASS01000050.1 GCA_002712165.1 Fidelibacterota bacterium | reverse complement strand
ATGGCAGAGACCTTTGCACCTGGGGAAGAAAGCGCAATGTCAACTCCCTTAAAATCGAAGGTTTCCAAATCTTGAACTTTAAGAACTTCATCCGCACCAAAAGAGATTTCTTTGCCGATAGAGCGCGCTGATGCCAAAGCGATTATTTTGGAAACCGGAAAATTACGCTCCCATAAGATCTGAAGGATTTCGCGGCCCACGTTGCCCGTGGCGCCGATCACCGCGACCACGTAGCCGTCATTGCGCGAGGAGGTGCGTGAGGAATCTGGCATGGGCTTAATCCATTATATATCAGCTGATAACTGCAAATTTGAGCGGTAACCTGCTGCCTGATTGGGCTAATTAAAGGTGCGGCAAATTACGCTTCAGCGTCCTCAAAAGCAAGGCAGCGTGAATGCCAAGAGCGAGTAGGGCATAACCGAGTAAACCATCTACCTTAGCTAAGTTCTATCTGTATTTCCCGCCCAAGAGCCCAACCATCCAAATTCAAAAAAATTTCTAGTCTGATATTTGGGCTAAGTGCTGCAACTCTTTTACCACCGAATCGGCCATAACATTTGTTGTAACCGGTGTTTGGTCTTTTTCGATAATGTCACATGTACGAACACCCGCTTTGAGGACGTTCTGAACAGCTCGTTCGACTAAATTTGCATTTTCGTTCATGGCGAAGGAGTAACGCATCATCATCGAAAACGAAAGAATCATCGCTAGAGGATTAGCTATTCCCTTACCAGCGATATCAGGCGCTGAACCATGAACAGGTTCGTAAATCACAGGCCGACGGCCAGAGGAACCGGTTTCACCATAACTAGCCGAAGGCAACATACCGATAGAGCCAGTCAAGGTAGACGCAAGGTCAGATAATATATCACCGAACATATTCTCTGTAACGATTACATCAAAGTCTTGTGGAGCACTGGTTAAATGCATGGCGCACGCATCAACATACATATGGCTTAACTCCACGTCACTATATTCAGTCATATGAAGTGCAGTAATAGTTTCGCGCCAAACAATACTACTCTCTAATACGTTAGCTTTATCTACAGAGCAAATACGCTTTCTTCTTTTGCGGGCCAGTTCGAATGCTACGCGGGCAACACGCTCAACTTCAAACTCAGTATATGTCATGGTGTTGAATCCCCGGCGGCCATCTAATGAATTCTCAATCCCGCGGGGTTCTCCAAAATACAGTCCGCCTATGAGCTCGCGCACTATCATAACGTCAAGACCCTTTATGATTTCCGGCTTCAATGAAGATGCGTTTACAAGAGCATCAAACACCACAGCGGGGCGCAAGTTGGCAAATAAACCCATCTCTTTGCGAATACCAAGGATGCCGCGTTCGGGCCTCAGACTGAACGGCAAGGAGTCCCATTTAGGCCCACCGATACAAGCAAGCAAGATTGCGTCAGACACTTTGGCTTGCTCTAAAGTACGGTCAGTCAGAGGTATACCATAGGCGTCATAGGAAGACCCACCGATCAAACCTTCAGAGATCTCGAAGTTTGTCCGGCCGGAGGACTGAAACCAATCAATTACTTTACGCATAGCAGGCATGACTTCGTGACCAATACCATCACCAGGCAGTAGAAAAATTTTTTTTGTGGTGGACATAACTCAGAGCCTTATCACTAGAGCGAAGATATATTTTAGCCAAATAATGATTAGAGTGCGTTATTCAATCTTAATGGCGCAAAGGTCCACCGGTTAGCCAAGGCCATTAGATAAGTTGCCGTGGCACTCCTCATCCATTACTGAAACAATCAGACCACATTAGTAAACTGTGATAATTTTTTCTCAAGGATGGCTGCAAATCTGCCGCCGTGAGTAACACGGGTATCGTTGTTTATAACGATTTGGCTATCTCACATTCTCTCTCCGAGAGCCCATTCTTCACCCACCCTGGGAAACATCCCAAACATTATTTGCGCAGGCTGTTATTTTGAGGCAGTTGGCCGCACATATGCAGAAGAATAGGCGGATTTATATTACAAGACTATACAGTTTACTTTTTGTCAGTTGATGCCGGCGCGGAGGACACTGAAGTATCCTCAGCGATGCGTGCTGCACGTCCCCGACGTTCTCGGAGATAATAAAGTTTTGCGCGACGGACTTTTCCTCGACGCATAACTTCAATCTTATCAATGATCGGACCATATAGTGGAAACACACGCTCGACTCCTTCCCCGAAGGAAATTTTGCGAACGGTGAAGGACGAATTGAGTCCGGCATTTTTACGAGCTATGCATACCCCTTCGTAAGCCTGGACACGCTCTCTCTGGCCTTCGGAAACCTTCACATGCACCCGCACAGTATCACCTGGGGTAAATTTAGGCACGGCACGCTTAGCTTCCAATTTAGCGGCATAATCTTTTTCAAATTTCTGCAACGTATTCATTGCCATCGCCCTTCTTGTCTTCTTAACCTACTTTTTGACCCCTATAGACCCAGCCTTATAACGAGCCCACAAATCAGGCCTACGCTCACGGGTAATTTCCTCAGACCGCATCCGCCGCCATGCTTGTATTTTCGCATGATGGCCGGACTTCAGAACCTCTGGCACCTCGCGCCCACCCCATGTATCTGGTCGTGTATAGTGCGGGTATTCAAGTAAACCAGTCTCAAAGCTCTCGTCCTCTAAAGACTTTGTCTTACTTACAACTCCCGGCAACAGGCGGACCACAGCGTCTATAAGCGCGATAGCTGCGGGCTCGCCACCAGATAGAACGAAATCACCGAGGCTAACTTCCTCCACTTCTCTTGCCTCTAGAAAGCGTTCATCAATACCTTCATAGCGACCACAAATAATACTCATTCCTGACCCCGCCGCCAAAGTCCTAACCCGTGACTGCTCCAACAACCGTCCCCGGGGGGTCACATAAATCAACGGAGTACCCGACGTGTGAGACGCGGCAACTGCCGCCTCAAGTACATCAGGTCGGATCACCATACCAGCACCGCCACCAAAAGGGCTATCATCCGCGGTGCGGTGCTTATCGCTTGCAAAATCACGAATGTCCACTGTTTCCAACGTCCATATACCCTCTTCAATCGCCTTCCCAGCCAGAGAGAGGCCTAGCGGACCCGGAAACATGTCTGGAAACAGGGTAATTGCCATCGCCTTAAAGGGCTTCACGCCAGCCATATCAATCAACCTCCTCCGGATGATCCGATTCGCCGTCATCTAGGAGTCCCGGTATAGGGGTTACTAAAATTCGGCGACCCGTAATATCCACCTCGGCAACTACAGCTTTAGTAAAGGGGACTAAAATTTCCTCGCCAGCCTCTCCCTTCACTTCCATCACATCACCCCCACCGTAGTTGTGAAATGCGACAACCTCCCCCAGAGCTTTTCCGTCCGTAAGTTTCACATGAAGTCCGATAAGATCTACCTGATAGAGAGAATCGGCTCCTGGGGGGGGTAAAACGTTGCGACTGACATATATGTTTTGACCCTTCAGAGTCTCGGCTGCATTGCGGTCCTCTACCCCATCTACAACAGCATTTATTACACCTGCGCCAGATCCGATCACGGTAAGAGTCAGCTCGCGACCATCATCGGTAGATACAGAGCCGTAGGCTGCAATATCCTCTGGGTCTTCGGTATAGCTCTTTATTCTAACTTGCCCTCGCAAGCCCTTGACACCGACAATAAGACCGATGCGGATCCGGGTCGGCACATCACCGATATCAGAGTTTTTCACGCCTAAGTAACTTCTAGCCTTCAGTCTTTTCTTCAGCTGCATTCTCTGCCGATGCTTCCTCAGCTGAAGTGCTTGCCTCAGATTTAGTTTTTGCCTCTCCTTCAGCTTCTTTCATGCGTTCAACCGTCTTAGCGCGCGGTTTGTTTTTTTTAGTTTGCTCGTTAATCTTTGGCATTTCTGTCAAACCAACTTTTGATAGTAAGCGCTGCACACGATTAGTGGGTAAGGCGCCTACACTTAGCCAATGTTTGATGCGGTCTTCCTTCACAACTAAACGTTCCGCATGGTCATGCGGAAGACGCGGATTATGCGTTCCAACGCGCTCAACGAAGCGACCGTCCCGCGGCGAGCGCGAATCGGCAATAACCAAACGATAGAACGGTGCCTTCTTTGCCCCGCCGCGTGACAATCTAATTTTCAGTGACATGTTTGATCCGATCTCCTTGGGTTTAATCGATATACGTTATGATTAGGTATTTTTATTATTTTCTTACAAATGGCGGACCGCCGGAAGGCGGCAGCATGCTACCACTCATTGGTCCACCTGAGTTTCCAACTAAACCTGAGCCGCCGGGCATAAGATTAGCCAAAGCGCCAGGACCACCCATTTTCTTCATGCGCTTCATCATAGTTCCCATTTGTTGATGCTGCTTTAGTAATTTGTTTACATCCGCAACTGTCATGCCTGAGCCTGCAGCGATGCGTTGTTTACGCGAGGCCTTAATGACATTTGGAAGCTTACGCTCTTTCGCTGTCATAGACTGAATAATAGCTTCTTGTTTTTTAAAAGTCTTTGGGTCGAGGTTTGCATTTTTTGTTTGCTTGATAGCCTTACCAAGACCTGGGAGAAGCCCTAGAATACTTTTCATGTCACCCATACGCTGTACCTGCTGTAGTTGGGTGAGCATATCGTTGAGATCAAAACGACCCTCCATCATCCGAGCGGCTAATTTTTCAGCTTTGTCTTGGTCGATAGTCTCGGCAGCCTTTTCCACCAGACTGACCACATCGCCCATACCAAGAATCCGACCAGCAATTCGTTCCGGGTGGAACACATCAATAGCATCTACCTTCTCGCCGATACCGATGTACTTGATCGGCCGCCCGATAACGGAGCGCATCGAGAGAGCAGCACCCCCGCGTGAATCGCCGTCTACCCGCGTTAAAATAATTCCAGTGATGCCGATTTTTTCATTGAAGGCTTCTGCTGTCACCACAGCGGTTTGCCCAATCATTGCATCGGTAACGAGCAATGTTTCATGCGGACTAATCTTGTCGCGCACGGCTGAGACCTCAGCCATCATTTCTTCATCGATGGTAATACGGCCGGCAGTATCGAATAGCACTACGTCGAATACGCCAATGCGCGCTTCATGAATGCCGCGCCTCGCGATATCAAGAGGCTGTTCGCCAGAAATAATAGGTAGTGTAACAACATTTACTTGCTTACCTAGAATTGCGAGCTGTTCCTGCGCAGCAGGACGGTGGGTGTCTAGCGAAACCATCAAGACTCGTTTCTTATCTTTATTTTGTAGCCTATGAGCAATTTTGGCAGTGGTAGTAGTCTTACCCGAACCCTGCAAACCGACCATCAACACGCTGACCGGAGCGGGTGCTGCAAGATCAAGACCTTGTGGTTCGTCCTTGCCTCCAAGCATCTCAACCAGCTCGTCGTTGACGATCTTGACAACCATTTGGCCAGGCGTGATAGATTTTAGAACCTGCTCGCCAATAGCTTTTTCGCTGACCTTTGCAATGAAGTCCTTCACCACAGACAAAGCCACATCGGCTTCAAGCAAAGCAACTCGTACTTCACGCATGGCAGCCAATACATCAGTTTCGGACAAAGCTCCGCGGCGGGTGAGATTGCCGAGAACGGATCCAAGTTTATCTGTTAAGGCATCGAACATAAGGTCTCGCCGTATCCAATTATTGTAAAACTCACATGCCAAACGGAAGTAAGGCCAGTGCGCGTATGTTCGCGGACTGACCGACTCCCGTGGGAGCGGGTTATCTCAAGCTTTAAGGACTCTAAGTATTAAGCCACCATATGTTTACAGTAGCTCAAGACGGACTGTTGGTACGCCCCACATCCTAAAGAGTCAAGAAAAAGGCAATTATGCTATAAAGCCGAGTATATAACGTAGGAGCTAAACTACAGAGAGCGTGGTTGTCCCCTGGACAGGTTTTGATCCCACCAATATAAGGCGCAGCATGGCAACAACAAAAGCAAACATGGCAGAATATCCGTTCCGCAAAATGCACGGTCTAGGCAATGACTTTGTTGTCTTGGATGCCCGCGATTCTGCCATGACACTAACACCAGAATTCGCCAAAGCCATTTCTGATCGCAAAACAGGTATAGGCTGCGATCAAATATTAATAATTCGCCCAGCAATCGGCGACGGTGACGCGTTCTTAGAGATTCGCAATGCCGACGGTGGCGTAGTAGCCAGCTGTGGTAATGGTAGCCGGTGTGTTGCCCGCCTTTTATTAGATGAAAGCGATAAAGAAGAAATAGTTATAGAAACTAGAGCCGGGCCAGTAATAGCATCGAATTTATCCGGAGACTTAATCTCTGTGGACATGGGGCCAGCCTATGATAATTGGCGAGACATTCCACTAGCCGAAAATACTGACACTTTACACTTGGGGATAACTGAAGGACCACTCCATGATCCTGTCGGGGTAGGTATTGGTAATCCTCATATGGTTTTTTTTGTAGGCGATATTCAGGCCATTGATCTCACAAACTTAGGGCCAAAGCTGGAACATCATACTCTATATCCTGAACGCACAAATGTAGAAGTAGTTCAGGTATTGAATAGAAAAAATCTTCGTATGCGTGTTTGGGAACGTGGCGCCGGTATCACACAAGCTTGTGGTACTGGCGCATGTGCTTCAATGATCGCAGCGGTGCGGCGGGGACTAACAGATCGCAAAGTAACTGTTTCGCTTGACGGTGGTGATTTAGAAATCGAATGGCCTACCAATGGTCATGTCACTATGGCTGGTCCAACAACTGAAATATTCACCGGAATATTAAACCGGAGATTTTTGCTGTGATCTCTAAAAAACTCTCTGATCAGAGTCCAAAAGTTATCAGCCTAGGGTGCCGTTTAAATACTTATGAATCTGAAATCATGCGTAGTCATGCTCATTCAGCTGGACTCACTAATGCCTTGATCGTGAATACTTGTGCAGTAACCAAACAAGCTGAGCAGCAAGGTAAGCAAGTTTTGCGTCGCCTGCGCCGAAAAAATCCGAAGGCACATATTGTTGCGACAGGCTGCGCAGTACAGTTAGATCCAGAATGTTATGCCAACATGCCCGAGGTCAATAGGGTATTGGGTAACGAAAATAAAATGAAAGCTGAAAGCTTTTTACCTGAACTTAACAACGCAGTTCTTATAAGCGACATTATGGAGGTCCGTGAAACTGCCGAGCACTTAGTGGAAGGCTTTGAGGGTCGAACAAGAGCATTTGTTCAAGTTCAACAGGGATGTGACCACCGTTGCACTTTCTGCATCATTCCCTTCGCACGTGGAAATAATCGTAGTGTTCCAATAGGGCGTATTGCGCAGGAAGTGCGCGGGCTTGTCGAATCCGGATATAAAGAGATTGTTATTACTGGCGTTGACATTACCGATTATGGCAGTGATCTACCTGGTCTGCCGACTCTAGGCCAAATGCTACGCCGTATTCTGGCAGCAGTACCGGACCTCCCTCGCTTACGTTTATCATCCCTAGATCCAGCAGAAGTAGATGAAGATCTGTTTAGGCTGATTGCTGATGAGCCGCGCCTTCTGCCTCACTTTCATATCTCTGCCCAATCAGGTGATGATCTGATCCTAAAACGCATGAAACGCCGCCATTTGAGCGCTGATATTCTATCTTTTTGCGCCCGCATTAGAGCTTTGAGACCGGACGCCGTATTCGGAGCCGATTTTATTGCTGGTTTTCCAACAGAAACCGAGGCCATGGCCGAAAATACTCTGCGCCTTATTAACGACGCAGGTATAACTTATTTACACGTGTTTCCCTATTCTGTTCGGCCAGGAACACCAGCGGCTAAAATGCCTCAGGTTGACGGTAAGATAATCAAAGCTCGCGCTGCACGGCTGCGCCAAAAGGGCGAGGCTGCATTGAGTGCTTTTCTAAAAACTCGAATTGGAACAATGAGCGCGGTTTTGATGGAGCGATCTGATATGGGGCGCTGCGAGCATTTCGCTCCAGTCCATTTCGATGAACCCAACGAAACCGGAGCTATCGTGAAAGCGCAGCTGACCATGGCTAAAAATCAAATTTTGATGGGCAAAGTCATACTCTAATGTCCAAGTTACGGGATCAGCTGCCTCGTAATGAATCGGCCGCCTCTCCGGGCTGGCTAACACATCTTGCTCGAGGGCTGAAAAAAACCTCTTCACGTCTCGCTAATGGCATTTCAGATATTGTCAACAAGCGCACATTGGACGAAGGCGTACTGATGGAACTAGAAGATTTTCTTATCACTGCCGACCTAGGCGGAGGTACAGCGAATAAGCTAACTGCTGCACTAGCTACAACTCGGTTTGGCAAGGAAGTCTCGGGGGAGGAGATTCGCGAGGTGATGGCGACAGAAATCACAAAAATTCTCGAGCCCGTGGCTTTGCCATTATCAATTGACTCAGCGCATAAACCATTCGTCGTGCTTATGGTCGGTGTCAATGGGGCAGGCAAAACCACCACTATTGGTAAGCTAGCTCAGCAATTCCGCCTCGAGCGCCAAAGTGTTTCCCTGGCGGCCTGCGATACTTTTCGGGCAGCTGCGGTCGAGCAGCTAAAAATATGGGGACAACGCACTGACAGCCAGGTAATAGCCCGAGATACAGGATCAGATGCTGCGGGCCTCGCATTTGAGGCCTTAAGCATAGCAAGCAAACGCGGCGATAACGTCCTTTTGATAGACACTGCAGGCCGGCTTCAAAATAAAGGCCCGCTAATGGAGGAGCTGCAGAAGATCATCCGCGTTATCAAAAAGATCGACCCAACCGCGCCTCATGCAACACTATTGGTACTAGATGCTACGGTAGGACAAAATGCTCACGCGCAGGTCGAAATATTCAAAGACATAGCGGCCGTGACCGGCCTGGTTATGACCAAGCTTGATGGCACTGCCAAAGGCGGTGTAGTTGTCGCTTTAGCTAATAAATTTAAGATGCCGGTACACTACGTAGGGGTCGGTGAAGAGGTCAATGACCTTCGCCCATTTACTGCTCATAATTTTGCCCGCAGTTTGATGGGACTTGAAAATTAGAGCTCTACCCTATTTTTAGAGCTCTACCCTATTTATAGCCCTAACTCACTTAACCACTTTTCAAAAAATAAGCGGCCACAGCGCTCAAGGCCGGCTGCGTAACGCTGCGTATCCTCTCGCAGCTTAGATACGCTTGTTCCGGATGCAGTTTGTATTTCAACAGCGTGGCCAACAAACCATTTTTCCAAATCATACCCACGCACTTCAGGGTGGCATTGAAAAGCTAATGTCGCACGCCCCCAACTGAAAACCTGATGGGGACATGCATCAGTGCCTGCGAGCAAAACGGCTCCGACCGGTAAGTCGAATGAATCACCATGCCAATGAAACATAGAGCACTGGGTAGCACTCAAATAGCTAACCGGTGATTTTTGAGCCGAACCCGATATCAACAAAGGTTTCCAACCAATTTCTTTTTCTTCTGCCTTAAATACTTTAGCACCTAGAGCGCGCGCGATAAGTTGTGCGCCAAGACAAATACCAAGAGTCGGCAGGTCTGCCTCGAGACGCTTCTTTATAGAAATGATTTCAGGACCAAGAAATGGGAAGGACTGTTCGTCGTTAACGCTGACTGGCCCACCAAGAATCACGAGAAGGTCTGGTTCGATAGGGTCGAAATCCACCCAATCAGCATTGGGCGCTTCTATATACTCGACGGTCCATCCCAGCTCGTTGAAAAGATCACAGAGTATTCCAAGATCTTCAAAAGCAACATGTCTGAGAACAGAGACTGATACCATGTGCTCAAAAATCGCTTATAGATCTAAGCGACCTCTTCAACGGCGCCATGACAGTGTTTGTATTTTTTTCCTGAACCACAGGGACAAGCCTCATTGCGCGAGACCTTACCCCAGGATGAAGGATCATTAGGGTTGCGCGCGTCGGGCTTAACCCTCGGCAAAGACCTCTGTGCAGACGCATTACGCATTGACTTGCTAGCGCCAATATTTTGCTTCGCTTCCTCTTTGACCGCTTGCATTTGCCTCGGTGCTTTTGGTTTCAGGTCTTCAGGCGGGGGCTCACTCCGCAATTCCACGCGAGACAAGACGCCAGTCACTCGCTCACGCAATCCTGTTAATAACCCTTCGAACATATCGAAAGATTCGCGCTGATATTCTAGTAACGGTTGCTTTTGACCAAAAGCCCGAAGATTGACTGCTTGGCGCAACATATCAAGCTGAGCAAGGTGATCACGCCACGCTTGATCAATCATCTGCAACAACAAGCTCTTTTCGACGCGGTACATGAGATCGGAACCAATTGCCGCTTTCTTCACATCTATTTTATTGTTTGACGCTTCCAAGATTCGATCACGTATTTCCTCGTCAGCAATACCTTCTTCCGCTGCCCATGTGGAAAGCGGAAGATCAAGGTCCAACAAACGCAAACATTCTTCATGTAGGCCTGAAATATCCCACTGTTCGTGCATTACATCTTCAGGAATAAATTTAGCAACAAGCTCATGTATAACGTCGTGGCGCATATCAGTGACAAGTTCGGAGACATCGTCTGATTGCATAACATCGCGTCGTTGATCGAAAATTACGCGGCGCTGATCGTTCATAACATCGTCGTATTGTAAAAGTGTTTTACGCACATCGAAGTTACGCGCTTCAACTTTCTGTTGCGCCTTCTCTATTGCTTTATTGACCCAGGGATGACTAATGGGCTCGCCAGCCTGCAAACCTAGACGCTTCAGCACAGAGTCCATGCGATCAGAACCAAAAATACGCATGAGGTCATCTTGCAAAGAAAGATAAAACTGCGTTGCTCCGGGATCCCCCTGCCGGCCCGAACGGCCTCGCAGCTGATTATCAATTCTTCGGCTTTCGTGCCGCTCTGTGGCTACCACATAAAGACCCCCAGCCTCCAGGGCGATGCTTTTCTTTTCTTTTACATCATCACGAATGGTGGATTTTTCATCCTCAGATAGCACGCGACTCTTAGTCTTTTCTTCCTGTTCTATTCTATAGTCCGCATTGCCACCAAGCTGAATATCAGTACCGCGTCCAGCCATGTTAGTCGCAATTGTAATCGATCCAGGCACACCAGCCTGGGCGATAATATATGCCTCTTGTTCGTGATACTTGGCGTTAAGGACTTGAGGTTTTATTTTTTTCTTTTTTCTCAAAGTCTCCGCAAGAGCTTCAGATTTCTCAATTGATACGGTACCAACTAAGACGGGCTGTTGGCGTTCATAGCATTCGGCAATAAGATCAGCGATTGCATCGTATTTTTCTTCGGCTGTCCGGTAGATTTCATCATGTCCATCAATGCGGACACGCGGAAGGTTTGGCGGTACCTCAATAACCTCTAGTCCATAAATTTGTCCAAACTCTTCTTCTTCCGTCAGAGCCGTACCTGTCATACCTGCAAGCTTGGGATACATTCGGAAGTAATTCTGGAAAGTGATTGAGGCGAGAGTCTGATTCTCGTTTTGGACATCAACCCCTTCTTTAGCTTCAATAGCCTGATGCAGGCCTTCGGACAGACGGCGGCCTTCCATTACACGGCCAGTAAATTCGTCAATAAGCTGCACCCGGCCGTCTTTTACTAAATACTGCACATCGCGGGTGAAAAGGTGATGGGCACGCAATGCTTGATTAAGATGATGGACAAGCGTGATGTTTTGCAGATCGTACAAAGCCCCTTCTGTAAGAATACCGTGCTCATTCAAAAGCTCTTCAGCGTACTCGGTGCCAGCATCAGTATAAGCAATAGAGCGCTGCTTTTCGTCTTTCTCATAATGCTCTTCTTTCAAGCTCGGAATAATCTTATCTACGCGATCGTAAAGATCTGTACGGTCCTGCCCTGGGCCAGATATAATGAGTGGCGTGCGCGCTTCATCAATAAGGATTGAATCTACTTCATCGACAATCGCAAAATTGAAATCTCGATGGACCATTTCTTCCATTGAGTATTTCATGTTGTCACGTAGGTAGTCGAAACCGAGCTCGTTATTTGTGCTATACGTTACATCGCAGGCATAAGCAGCCCGACGATCGACATCACTGAGGCCACTTTGGATGCAGCCCACAGTGAGACCGAGAAAACGGTATATTTGTCCCATCCAATCAGAATCACGTTTTGCCAAGTAGTCGTTAACTGTGACCACGTGCACGCCTTTGCCGCTGAGTGCATTCAAATAAACGGGTAGTGTCGCAACGAGAGTTTTACCCTCTCCGGTCCCCATTTCCGAAATCTTACCCTGGTGCAAAACGATACCGCCCATAAGTTGCACATCAAAATGGCGCTGCTTTAGTGTTCGTTTTGCTGCTTCCCGAACGATAGCAAAAGCATCAGGTAGAATATCATCTAGGCTTTCCCCAGCTTCTATCCGCTGACGAAGCCAGGAAGTGCGGTCTCGCAGGGACGAATCATCAAGCTCCTGCAACTCTGCCTCTTTAGAGTTGATAACACTAACTGTCGGAGTCAGTGATTTTATAAAACGGTCGTTGCGCGACCCAAAAAGGCGTTTGGCGATTGCGCCGATCATCGAGACCTCGAAGGAAAAGGGGGCACGCGGCCAACGCATGCCCACCAGGGGCTGTTTATGGCGAAACAGATAGAAGCCCCCCTGATTGAAGTCAACGACGGGGTCTAAAAATCAACGGAAAATCGGCGCTTTCCATTGATATTTTTTCATTTTAGGTCTCCAGTGTCTCTAGATTAGGTTTGGCGATCGCCCCCAAATCAACTAATTACAGGTGCTTGTCGGCGAAAGTCGGGTATGCCATTGAAGCATACTGTTTTTTTAACGCTCTGACTTAAGGCTAACGAGGATGGCACTCTTGGTCTCTCCCCTAGCTCCAGCGTCGTTTCCCAAGCTCCCGGCTATCAAAGGTGTCAGGATCGCAAGCCATGCAGCCGGTATTCGCTATCAAGGAAGATCCGATGTGTTCCTTGCTGAATTGGCGCCCTCTACCACCGTGGGAGGAGTTTTTACAAAGTCACTAACAGCGGGCGCACCGGTAGAATATTGCAAAGCACACCTGAAAAGAGGTCATGCTCGGGTCCTTGTCGTCAATTCCGGCAATTCCAATACCTTTACTGGACGAAAGGGCACATCAGTTGTTGCAGCCACAGTGAAAGCAGCGGCAAAAGCCTTTGGTTGTGAGCCGCACGAGGTATTCGTTTCATCTACAGGGGTAATTGGCGAGCTGCCGCCGATAGATAAGGTATTAGCCGCAATCCCGGACGCTCAAGCTAAGCTTAGCGAAGATGCGTGGATGGAGGCAGCTGAGGCGATAATGACTACGGACACCTTCCCAAAAATCGCCACCCGTACAGCCAAAATTGATGGTGTGGCGGTGAGACTCAATGGTATCTGTAAAGGCTCAGGGATGATCGCCCCAGATATGGCGACAATGCTGGCTTATGTCTTCACTGATGCCCTCTTGAGTACACCAGTGGTTCAAGCCTTACTCGCTATGGGTGTGAATAAAAGTCTGAATTGCGTAACCATAGACGGCGATACATCTACATCCGACACAGCTTTAATGTTTGCCACTGGGCAGTCCTCACACAGACTAGTCTCTTCAACATCAGATCCCCGGCTCCGGGATTTTGCCGAAAAACTTGATGATCTTCTAATTGATTTATCTAAACAATTGGCAAAAGATGGAGAAGGTGCAAGTAAGTTTGTCGAGATAAAGCTTAAAGGCGCAACAAACGACAAGGCCGCTCGGAATATTGCTATGTCTATCGCTAATTCACCTTTAGTAAAAACCGCCATTGCCGGCGAAGATGCTAACTGGGGCCGAATCGTCATGGCTGTCGGAAAAGCTGGCGAAAGAGCTAATCGTGACAAACTTTCAATCGCTATTGGTGGCGTCGTAATAACCAAAAACGGCGAGCCTGTGGAGAATTATGATGAGACCCCTGTGCTCACACATATGAAGGGCCGAGAGATTCTTATTGAAGTAGATGTCGGCATCGCCCTAGGCAAGGCCACAGTCTGGACCTGCGACCTTACTCACGGTTACATCGATATTAATGGCTCTTACAGAACCTAAAACTTCTAATACCGTACCCGACGGCGAAGATGGATGCTGGTCCACTAAATTGCCCGCAGAGCGCCCTGGTCTGCCCATTATCACTGTTGTAGCCGTCGCACTTTTAGACGCTGATAACCGCGTTCTATTAGCGCGGCGCCCTATAGGAAAAAAACAGGCCGGACTCTGGGAGTTTCCTGGAGGCAAAATTGAAGCTGGGGAAACTCCAGAAGCAGCCTTAATACGCGAACTACAAGAAGAACTGGGCATAGATACTCGAACCAGTTGCCTCGCCCCCTTAGCGTTCGCTTCCCATTCCTATGACGATTTTCACCTTTTAATGCCGCTTTATGTATGTCGCCAGTGGCGCGGCAAACTCGTTACTAAAGAAAAGCAGGAGCTGGCTTGGGTCAAGGCCAAGCGGCTCAGAGATTACCCAATGCCTCCAGCTGACGAGCCTCTAATTCCCATCCTTCGTGATTGGCTTTAGTGTATGCTGTGCCATGCCGTTGATCCCGCCCGCTGACCACCTTAGACTCAGACAGACGATTACAAGAGAAGTATGTTTATGAGCACCGCACCAACAGCCTGTTTACTTATTATCGGTGATGAAATTCTTTCGGGTCGCACGCAAGACGCCAACCTGAAGTTCATTGGCAACCGCATGGCTGAGATGGGTATTCGCCTCTTAGAAGCGCGTGTGGTACCCGACGATCCCGATGCCATTGTCGAAGCACTAAACATGTGCCGAGTACGTTATACATATATTTTTACGACAGGCGGCATAGGGCCAACGCATGATGACATTACTACAGCCTGTGTCGCGAAGGCTTTTGGCCGAAATGTAGTACGCAACCCAGAAGCCGTTAAAACACTTATGGCATACTATGGTGAACGCGCGAATGATGCCCGATTAAAGATGACCGAAGTACCTGATGGACCAAGTGTAGAGCTAATCAACAACCGGATTACCGCAGCTCCCGGTTATCGGATCGAGAACGTATATGTGCTTGCAGGTATTCCCAATATCGCCCAAGCTATGTTTGAAGCAATTGCCCCAACTTTAAAGAGTGGGGATCCGCTGCATTCAAGCCATGTGGATGCATTTGTGCGTGAAAGCGAAATTGCTGCTGAACTTTCGAAAATTCAGTCAAACTATCCACATGTGAGTATCGGTAGCTACCCATCACTGCGAGAAGACAAGTTTTGTACTAGCGTTGTCGCAAGATCCACGGATCAAACTGCAATCGATGCTGCTCTCGGCGAAGTAGCAGATGCAATGCGCAAAAAAGGTGCCGAACCCATACGCCCACCTTTAGGTTAAGGTCCTGGTCAGGGCGCGAGCCCCGGTAAAGCCACATGCTGATAGTGCCTCAATCATGTGCGCCGGGGGCAATGCCGTCAAATGAATAGGTTTGCGACCAGAATACAGTGGCAGAGATACCGCCTGTGCGTGCAGCATTAGAGTATGTTCCTGCTGATGAATCCTGTTTCCATATAGCTGATCGCCCACAATCGGGCACCCGAGAGCGGCAGCATGCACACGTAGCTGATGGGTCCGACCGGTATAAGGTTGCAGTTCCAACCACGTCCTAATGCCACCAAAGCTTTTCACACTACCAAGCACTTTATATCCAGTGACCGCTTCCTGGCCCGATCGATCGCCTTTCATTTTCCAACCTGGGCCACGCCCAGTTTTCTTGAGACTAAGCTCAATTCGGCCTTCATTACGCTTTGGTTGGCCACTAACAACTGCCCAATAAGTTTTGCGTACACGGCTAGTGGCAAACAACTTACTGAGCTTTTGTAGAGCTTTGCGATGCCTACCAAGAATAAGGCAACCCGACGTATCACGATCCAAACGGTGCCCCAAAGATGGCGGACGGGGCAAACCATAGGTAAGATGAACAAAAGACTCTTCCAAATTAGGCCCACCACCAAATCCAGCATGTACTGGAATACCGCTCGGTTTATTAAGAACGATTACCAGTGCATCACGATAAATCACGCGAGACTGTATTTCCTTAGCAGATAGAGCAAGGTTGGCAGGGCGGCCCATGAACACGTTGCTGCCCTATGATTCACTTTTAATCAAGCGGCATAAATGCTGATATGTTCAGGCGCTCCTCTCAGCATTGCTAAGTGATAGCGCATAAATTAGCGTATTTTTCGTTGTCCGGATGAATGTGATGTGTATAACCCCTTGATCCAAGATCATCCATCCTGCAAACATTTCATTTTTTTAACCACCTGCTTTGGGGTGAGCCAACGTTCGAATATGTGCCCGCTTGGCGGAATTTGGTAGACGCAACGGACTTAAAATCCGTTGGCCCGGAAGGGCCGTGCCGGTTCAAGTCCGGCAGCGGGCACCAATTATAGTAAAGAACTAATACAGATAGTTGTCACAAGATAAGCTGCTAAAGTTGAGCAAACCTTATCTAAGACGCCATTTCGCCAAAAAGCTCTCCGCGACGCACCGTTGCCAGTGGAATCTTCCGCTTCCGAGATTCACGATAAAGCCCTGTAGCGCCAGAGTTGACGATATTCACTGCATTGCTTGCAGGCCCTTGTTTAGAAAGGACTTTACCTTTCAATCATGCACAATTTCTATCAAAGATTTGTCTAAACCAGCGAGCATGAAAGTGCCTTTTCCCCGCTGCCAGAAAACTAGTTACACCTCCGCCGCGTTCCAAAAAGGCGGTTTGCACAACTAAACTGGGCATGATTACCGGCGGGGTAATGTGTTACATCATTTTCCGGCCTTCCCCCAATTAAAATCAAACCGCACTCCCTGAGGAGAAGGTCTTTCCTAGAGGGTAGTGGGTATGTTTAATTAACCCCTAGCGACTAAACGGAAGACTGACGCTTATTAAGCGGATTGGGGGAGCATTGACCATATTAGAACAGTTTGTGCGTGTGTCTGATGCAATCAATAAGTACATCGGACACGCGACGGCATGGTTGACGCTAGGTACCGTTTTGACATGCTTTACTGTGGTAGTACTGCGCTACGCGTTCAATTCGGGTTATACCTGGATGCAAGAATTTTATGTTTGGCAACACGCTATCGTTTTTATGGTTGGTGCCGGCTATACCTCATTCATTCGTGGCCACGTTAGCGTAGATGTCCTTTACGTAAAAATGACAACTCGGCGCAAAGCCTGGGTAGATATAATCGGAACGATAGTCTTCCTGATTCCCTGGCTAATCGCTCTTGCATACACTACGGCTCCTCTTATCCTTTCTTCTTGGTCCATTGGTGAAAGTTCATCTCAGCCGGGCGGAATGCCTGCTGTTTATCTTTTGAAATCGGTGATTTGGGTATTTTGTGCCCTTGTTGGTTTGCAGGGATTAGCACTCATTGCCCGTAGAATTCTATTTCTGCGAGGCCACGATATAGATGTGGGGACACCTCACATGCTCATGACAGAAGATTCCTCAAACACTGGTCGCGCATGATGTCACCAACAGAAATTGGCGAAATCCTTGCGATCTTGATGTTTGCTGCCACTCTTCTTGGGGTGATATTCGGGTATTCAGTTGCATTTACATTAGCCGGCATGGGTTTGATTTTCGCCGGATTAGGCGTTTGGGCAGGTGTCTATGATCCAGCAATGATGTCAGCTTTGGGCAGCCAGTACCTTGGCACAATGCTCAATGAGACCCTGGTNGCTGTTCCTTTATTTGTTTTTATGGGCGTTACACTTGAGCGATCAAAAATAGCAGAATCGCTTCTCACTACCATGGGNGANCTTTTTGGTACCTTGCGCGGCGGCCTTGGATATTCCGTGGTNATAGTTGGTGCTCTCCTCGCAGCNNCCACNGGGATCGTAGGCGCAACCGTCGTAACAATGGGTCTGTTATCCCTNCCNGCNATGACCCGTGCAGGATACGACCCTAANCTNTCCACCGGTGCGATTGCGGCCTGTGGNACCCTTGGCCAGATCATTCCNCCTTCAACTGTATTAATATTTGTAGGNGATATGCTTCAAGGCGCNAATCAACAAGCNCAAATGGCTATGGGCAACCTTTCTCCTGACCCAGTNTCGGTTGGCCAGCTCTTTGCTGGCGCGATGCTCCCTGGAATAATGTTAGTTGGTCTTTATATGCTTTGGATTTTCTTTAAATCCGTGGTTGATCCAGAGTCTTGCCCACCTCTCAAAATGACTGCGGAACAGCGCCAGGGGCTTGGAGGCCGCGTATTATCAGCTTTGTTACCGCCCCTTATCCTAATTATTGCTGTTCTCGGCTCCATTTTGGCAGGCATCGCAACGCCAACAGAGTCTGCGTCGGTAGGTGCAGTCGGCGCCTTGCTCTTGTCTATTTCAAAGCGCCGCCTAAACATGGATATACTTCAGCAAATCATGCACTCCACTATGACAATCACATCGATGGTTTTCGTCATTCTGCTAGGTGCGACTGTTTTTAGCCTTACTTTTCGTGGACTTGGTGGAGAGAACCTCGTCTATGGTATTTTAGCCGATATCCCCGGCGGTGCGAATGGCGCTATTTTGGTCGTCATGTTGCTGGTCTTTGTTCTTGGATTCTTTTTAGATACGTTCCAGATCATTTTTATTGTCGTGCCCATTGCAGCACCCGTTCTCATCCAGCTTGGTGTAGATCCGATTTGGCTAGGTGTCATGATCGGTGTAAATCTTCAAACAAGCTTCTTAACGCCACCTTTCGGATTCGCACTGTTCTATCTTCGCGGTGCTGCCAAAGCAGTGATAAAGACGGCGGATATTTATCGAGGGGCATTGCCCTTTGTGGCCCTCCAAGTTATTGGCCTCTTACTCTTGTGGTTCTTCCCATCAATTGCGACAAAACTACCTGATATCATATACCGTGCTGAAGCGAGTCCTGCTGCAATTTCTGCACCTGCCAACACAAACGGGGATTCAACTCCCAAAGCGAGACCCGGCTCGGGTGATGACTTCAAAGATTTGTTTGGAACGCGAAACGAGCAGCGTGTGGCGCCCTCAGACGACTTCCGAGACTTGTTCTNNGANCGCTAGGCTNGGCTTGGNTTAGNTCCGACGNTCTAGTTTGAAGGNGAATGGTAGACTTCGTGCGTTATAGTANGCCTGCTGGCTGACCCGCATCCACGGCCTNACTTGATCACGGAACCCCATNAAGTCATCTATGACCTTACGAACGATAGTGTCCCCAGATTCGTAAATTTCGTTAAGCACCTCATTTGCTTTTTCGCCACACGCCAATATGACGTCTTCAGGAAGTGGTTTAACAATGACTCCGTGTTCCTGCACCAAGGACCTTAGTGCCGGGCCTGACTGAGCATTGTACTCAGCCGTGATATCAGTATTGCCTGCTTCCGCACAGGTTTTNACAATGCCCTTGAGATCATCAGGCAGCGTNGACCAGGCTTTTTCATTGACGGTTAGTTGAAGATTAGGGCCGGGNTCATGATATCCGTGAGAATAATAGTATTTACAAACTTGATAGAATCCTAATGAGAGATCATTGTAGGGNCCGACCCATTCAGCGGCATCAATCGCCCCCGATTGCAGGGCTTGAAAAATCTCCCCACCAGCCAGTTGAACAGAAACTGCGCCCAGCTTTTGAAAAACCTTAGACTGGTTGCCTGGCGCCCTGAATTTTAAGCCTTTAAAATCCTCAATGCTGTTAATTTCTTTTCTAAACCACCCTAACATTTGCGTGCTAGTATTCCCTGCAAGGAAAGCGCGCATACCAAAGGGTGCATAAAGCTCATCCCATAATTTTTGCCCATTGCCGTGCAGAATCCAGGCGTTCTTTTCGTCGGACGTTAGGCCCCACGGAAAAGCACAGAAAAATGCACACGCCTCAGATTTATTGAGATGATAATAAGCAGGGTCATGGCCCAATTGAGCGGTGCCACTAGAAACTGCNTCAAANACNCCAAGCGCAGGAACAAGTTCACCAGCAGAATAAACTTTNATCCTTATTCGTCCGCCACTAAGTCTCTCGATGTTTCGAGCAATGCGTTCGGCGCCTGTACCAATTCCAGGCAAGCCTTTTGGCCAGGATGTAACCATACGCCAATCGTAAATTCCNTGAGATATGGCNGGTGCTGCAAGTGTTGAAGCNGCNGCGGCCGGNCCGGCAACAGCAGCCTTTTTGATAAATGAGCGACGCTTCATATTTATCTCACCTTAGTTAATTTGAATTGACCTATTTTACACTGAGTAAACATATAACAGGCTTTATTAATACGGTCAGTTAATGCTGATTTTTTACTCGACCGACCATGTGTTACCGGAATGCATAAGCTTATCGAGATTGCCCGCACCACTAGCATATGCCTGCTTATTCTGCTCAGCGACGGCCACCTCATATGACTGAGCTGGATCACAATAAATAACGCCTAGTACTTCTGGAAAATTAGGCGGACGAATAGCTGCAAGCAGCCCTGCTAAAACACGATTTTTTTCATCATGAACAAGAATGTCTTTTTCGGTCACACCATTTTCACCGATTATAACGGTTTCCAAATTCAACGATTGGGTATTCAGTCGGATCCCTTTGTTTTTGTCTTTTCCATAAACAAGTGGTTGGCCATGAACCACGTGTAGCTGCATATCAGCTGCGACTGCCTTTACGGTGAAGTCAGAAAAGACAGCATCGTTATAGACAATGCAATTTTGAATGATCTCAACAAAGGATGCGCCTTTATGATCACGTGCCCGTACAAAAAGTTCGCTAAGTTGCTTGGCCTGAACATCAATTCCACGGGCGACAAACCGAGCGTTGGATCCCAAAGCAAAAGTGCACGCATCAGCTGGACTATCAATACTGCCCATAGGAGTCGATGGCGACTTTTGGCCTAAGCGGGACGTAGGAGAAAACTGACCTTTTGTTAGCCCATAAACTTCATTATTAAAGAGAAGAATATTTAGATCCACGTTACGGCGCAAAGCATGGAAGAGATGATTACCACCAATCGAAAGCGCATCTCCATCACCCGTCACAACCCATACGTCAAGATCGGGTTGAGCCAGCTTGAGTCCAGTCGCAATCGCTGGCGCTCGCCCATGTATTGTGTGGAAACCATATGTCGCCATGTAATAGGGAAAGCGTGACGAGCAGCCTATACCCGATACAAACACAGTTTTTTCTGGTCTCACGCCCATATTCGCTAATGATTTGTGCATGGTTTTCAGAATGGCGTAGTCTCCGCATCCCGGGCACCATCGAACATCTTGGTCCGAAGCGAAGTCCTTAGCGCTTAGTTTTTCAGGTTGGGTTTGAACATTCATAACTCTGACATCTCCGTAAATTCCCGGAAGCTAACAAGACTACACCGACCGCTAAGACTCAAATTGAGTGCGAATGGCGTCTTCGATTTCGTCAATTCTGAGCGGCTGGCCCGACACTTTGAGTAATCCCTGCGCATCGACAGGATATTGCCCTTTTAGGAAACGCAGCATCTGACCATTATTCATTTCAGTTACCAGCACTTTCTCGAAGTTTTTTAGAAGATCTCCCAAATTGCGCGGCAGTGGCCAAATATGCCGGATATGTATATGGGAAACGTCATGACCTGCATCGAGCATATTTCTAACCGCCCTATTGATAGGCCCGTAAGTAGAGCCCCAACCAACAACAGCAAGCCGGCCCTTTGTCTCGCCCGCTTCTACCGCCTGTTCGGGAATATCGTTGGCAATGTTATCAATTTTAGCGAAGCGAGTATCCGTCATCTTCTGGTGGTTAGAAGGATCGTAGGAAATATTGCCAGAGTTGTAGTCCTTTTCGATGCCACCAATACGGTGAGTTAAACCAGGGGTTCCCGGCACAGCCCANACTCTTGCAAGCGTTTTNGGATCACGTAAAAANGGNTGAAANCCTTCNGGATCTTCCCTNAATTTNACTTTGAAAGGCTTATANTCNGCCATTGNNGGAATNCGCCANGGCTCNGCGGCATTGGCGATNTAGCCNTCAGACAAAAGCATCACAGGNGTCATNTATTTGGTCGCAAGACGCACCGCTTCAATAGCAACGTCAAAACAATCTCCTGCAGATCTTGTCGACAGAACCGGGATGGGCGCATCTCCATTGCGACCAAATACTGCTATATTGAGATCAGACTGTTCTGTTTTAGTTGGCAGTCCCGTTGAAGGCCCCGCTCGCTGAGTGTCGACAATTACCAACGGCAACTCCGTTGAAATGGCAAGACCAATCGCTTCTGTTTTAAGTGCGATTCCCGGTCCAGATGATGCTGTCACACCCAACTTTCCAGCATAGGATGCGCCGATAGCCGCACAACATGCAGCAATTTCATCTTCGGCCTGAAATGTGGTTATGCCAAATTGCTTCATACGCGCCAGGTTATGGAGTATCGGTGATGAAGGTGTAATCGGGTAGGATGCCATCACTAATTCAATTCCAGCCAATTGTGCAGCAGCTGCCAAACCCCAAGATAAAGACTCCGCGCCGGATATGAGACGGTAAGTGCCTGGCTCGAACTTCACAGCTGGTATTTGCACTGGCGAGATATCACCAGACAATTCGTGGGTCTCGCCGTAGGCATGACCGGCCTTAAGGGCCGCGATATTGGCCTTGGCTATTGGGCTACTGCCGAATTTGCGCGTTATATAATCCATCGTGGATGCGGTTTCACGATCGTACATCCACGATATCAGTCCAAGCACCCACAGATTTTTCGTACGCAGCGCATCCTTTTGTGAAAGACCAAAAGCTTTAGCACTTTCCAAAGCTTGCGCTGAAACATCGATTTCGATGACACGAAATTTTTTCAATGTGCCATCGGACCGCGGATCAGTAGTAAAGCCAGCGCGCTTTATATCTTTTTCTTTAAATGCACCAGAATCTAGAACAACGAGACCACCTTTGCGAAGAGTTTTATAATTCACAATTAATGCGGCCGGATTTAATGCAACCAATACATCAGGCTGATCACCAGCGGTTTTAATGACCCTAGAACCAAAATGAATTTGAAATGCCGAAACCCCATAAGTCGTTCCTGTCGGCGCACGGATCTCAGCCGGAAAATCAGGAAATGTCGCGAGAGAGTTTCCAGCTAGCGCGGTTTCTTGAGAAAACTGACTACCCAACATCTGTACACCGTCGCCAGAATCACCAGCAAAGCGCACTACAACCGAATCAAGCCCAGACTTAGACTCGTGTGTGCTCTCAGGCCCGCCCTTTAGACTTTCATCGGATTGTAGGTTCATAGACTGAGTTTCTCCCCTGCGGCTTACATGACTGCTTATGGCCGCTTCATAAATCTTAATCTTCGCCCACCATATAAATCAATAAGTGGCAACTCCATAACCAAAATAAGCTCTCTCTGGTAACAAAACCCGGGCCAAGATTCGGGAGTAACTTACCTAAGAGTTAGTCCCCAAAACGAGTTGGGTCAACGCCACCTTTCACAAGGCCTTTTCCAAAAGCCATTTTATGTGTGTAAATCTGCTTTAGATGTAGCTTTTTTGAAGATAAACGATCTCATTACCCGGCATTAGCCCAATCTTTTAGGTCCTTTGAGATTAGGTCAGTCACACCTTCCCAATTACCCGGTAACTGCTGCTGATAAAGGCGCATACTAGGGTACCAGGGACTATGTGTTAGGCCATCAAACCAGTACCAAAAGCGGCCCGCCGCTAATGGTATCAGATTCCATACTGGTATGCCTTGAGAGCCAGCCAAATGGACCGTGGTATTTGATACCGAGATGACAAGGTCCATGGCCGAGATTTGAGCTGAAAGGGCATCTATATCATTTGAAGCATCTACATCAGGGTCGTTGTAGATTTTTACCCCATATCGCTCAGATGCCTTTGCGAGGACNTCTTCGACAGGACCATATTGGAGACTAATAAAGGTGAGGCCTGGTACGGAGAGAATTGACCCCCAGTCCTCAGATAGGTCTGTTGATTTGAGAGCACCGAAACGTTTTCGGGGACTGCGCCAGGATAATCCTACAACAGGGCCTCCCACGCCGAGGTTGCGGTAACGCTCTTTAAAAGCCTCAGCATGATCAAGGTGGCACTTTATATATCCGTTATGGGGGCGAAACGCGGATAAATCAGGGCGTAAGAAGCCACCAATATCACCANNNGNACATTGTACGTTAATTTTAGCTTCTGTTAAAGCAGCTGGGATAGGTCTTGTACGTGCCACAACGGTGACAGCTGGAAATGACCTTCTGAATAAAGCTACAAGACGAGGTTCGCACTCCAAAAAGACGGTGGCGCCCTGTGCAATGATTTCCGGAATCAATCCAGAAAACATGACATGGTCCCCAAGACCCTGCTCGCCCCACAAAAAAATGGCTTTCCCCGCTAACAACTCACCCTGCCACCTCGGCAATGAGAACGGGTAACTACTGCCGGCCTGAGAATCAAAGCTCAAAGGATCGGCCTTTGACCTCCACTCAAAGCCCCTCCAACCCCGCGTGAAATCCATGGATGCAAGGCGCAATGACGCCAAGTTATAGTGGGCCTCGGCAAAATCTGGTTGCAAAGCAATCGCTCTTTCCCAAGCTTCCTCGGCTTGACTATTTCTACCTTGATGGCGCAAGGCTAGCCCGAAAGCGCTCCATGACAGTGCATTATCCGGTTCGCAATCAAGCGCGTCACGCAAAGACGCTTCTGCCGCCGCGGGACGACCCAGCCAAAGCAACGCCAGACCGAGATTGCAGTGGGCTGCTGCATACTTCGGATTCAGCGCAAGTGCCTTACGATTTACTTCCACTGCTGCCAACCAGTTTTCTTGGGCCGCATGTACCTTACCAAGATTGTACGAGTAACCTGCCTGTTTTGGCCTTAACGCAATCGCCTGCTCGATCAATTTTGCAGCTTCAGTATTTCTTCCGCGTTGATGTAAGACGAGGCCTAGTAGATGCAAAGCATCTGCATGCGAAGAATCGACTCTAAGAATTTCTCTATAAATTGTTTCAGCAGAATCGAGATCACCCTCACGGTGGAACTTAATGGCGGATTGAAGGGTTGAAGGGGCCAAGGAACAGCGGTCCGGACTAGCCGAGGGCCCTACGAAACCGCGCAAGGCCGCGGTCCAGATCAGCGATAAGATCCTCAGGGTCTTCAAGCCCAATATGAAGGCGAATGCCGGGCTCCGGCTCGGTCCATTTCGTTGCCGAGCGAGCGCCCGACGGCATGGACGGCACGATCAAGCTTTCAAATCCGCCCCAAGAGTAACCAATGGTGAACAATTCCATGCCGTCGATCAACGCTGCAGCCGCCAAACTTGAAGACTTGTCAAACACAACACTGAAAAGTCCTGAACCTCCAGAAAAATCTCTTGCCCATATGGCGTGCCCCGGATCATCAATTAGCGGAGGATAGAGAACTCGTTTGACGTTCGGCTGTTCCTTCAACCATCCAGCCACCTTGATAGCGCTGTCTTGATGTTGCTTTAGGCGCGCTGGAAGTGTGCGAAGACCGCGCGTTGCGAGATATACATCATCCACACCAATCGCAAGACCCAGCGCCCCATAGGCGTGCTGCACACCTGGCAAGGTTTCCGTCGTACACGTGACAGTTCCCATATTCGCATCAGAATGACCAACAATATATTTTGTCGCCGCTTCAATAGAGATATCCGCACCAAGCGCGATAGGATTACAAAACCATGGGCTTGCCCAGGTATTATCCGCTGCAACCTTAGCGCCACCTTCATGTGCCGCGTCAGCGATAGCGGGTAAATCCTGCACTTCAAATGTATGCGTGCCTGGCGATTCACAAAATACTAGTGTCGTATTTGGCTGCATGACCTTTGAGATGTTCGAGCCCAATAGTGGGTCAAAAAAGGTGGTTTCAACTCCAAAGTTCTTCAAGAACCCGTTGCAAAATCCACGGGTGGGCCCGTAAACCGAATCAGTGACCAGAATATGATCACCGGACTTAACACTACCCATAATGGCGAGAACACATGCGCCCAGTCCTGATGGAGCCAACACCGTATCGGCCCCTCCAGCGAGCTCGGTTATTGCATCCTGTAAAGTCCAATGAGTCGGTGTGCCACGCCGACCGTAATACATGACTTTTTCGCCGCGCCTGAAACCTCGTTCATCAGCATCATTCATCGCCTTTACACTATCAAATACGATAGTAGATGCATGAAAAACTGGGGTATTCACAATACCGGCATTTCTCGTCTTGTCGTTTCCGGCTCGAATGACCTTAGTATCTTTCTTCATGATAAAAACCTACCATAATGAAGACTGACCACACCCTAACGCCGAGCCGTTGTTTATGGCGAGGAAGAAAAAAACGGCACGACACACGGACGGCCTTCAGCATTAATAAGTCGACGCGACCCTAACGCATCGACTGATTTAACAAAGTACATATGTGTACCTAAGCGATCATAAAGCTCTAGCCAGTTTTGTTCGGCAAAAGCAAGTATTGCTGGCTCATCGTACTCAACCTCCCAAAGAATACCGAGAAGAGAGGCGAGACTTTCTTCATGTTGTTGTACCGCCTCATCAACACAAACTGCAGCATTAGCAGCCGCAATACGCCCTGTCTCGGGGCCAGCACCAAGACCAAAATCGCAGATGTGCCTTCGAGTGACTGGCGCAACTTGCCAATGGGCGATTTCATGAAAAATAACGCTAGTCTCCGAACGTGCGCGAATAGCGTGACCATCCCAGGAAAAAGCCATTACCGGTTCTTCATCAATAATTGGAATACCCAGCTTAACCGCTAATGCAATAGCCTTTTCGCAACCCACAATAAGGTCTGCTTTGAGATCGGGACACTGGTGGCGAGTTTTGGCAATGCGCCTAAATACAGCTTGAGCCATGGGGTGCGCTGCAAGGCCCGCATCATACGTGTCCAATATTTGGGGTAAGGCTTGCGGTGATATAGGTGTGAGAATCATTTCTGGCTCCGGGGATCATGGTCTTAACCCATGAAACCAAAAGGATCCAGAGACAAATACGAAAATCATTTTTCTCCTAATACTAACGCATCGAAAGCGAAAACCTCAGAGCATATTAGGGAGAATAGTCACTGTTAAAGTTGATTGGAGCAATCAAACAAAAAACTAGAGCAAATTTACCGCCATGAATTTCCACAATGGTACAAAGTAGAATTCTGCCTATTCCCCATATGCGCTAGTTGGCACGAGGTTCATCGAGAGATCCACGCGATGGAGGATAGGTCACAATGCCCCAGGGTAAAGCCATGTCCGGTAACGTAGTGACCGACGTGAAGTCACTTGCGTCAATCACATGAAGATCATGAGAGCGACCGCATGCAACAATGATCTTTGAACCATCAGGTGTATATGTGAAATGCCAGCATCGCTTACCGATAGGGACTTCTTTGAGCAAGTCTAGGCTTTTAGCATCAAATACTTGCAACACGCCGTCTCGTGCAGCGGCAACCAGCAAGTATTGACCTGTAGGATCATAGGCCACACCATTAGGCCCGGTTTTTGTCTTTACTGTTTTGATTACATTGAAATCGCTGCCTAAAACGATTAGATCGGAAGAAGTTTCTGCGGTCACAACATAGCCCATACCGTCAGGCGTTCTCTTGATACCGCGCGGGCGCTTGCCGTGCTCGCGTGTGCTAATAGTTTTAACTTCATTACCGGATAAGCGATCATAGACTGATACCGTCTCATCTCCTTCATTGGTTGTGATAATATAAGCGCCGTCCGATGAGAATTCCAAACCTTCAGTTTCAAGGCCACTCGGAATCGACTGCGTCATCGTCCACGTGTTCAGGTCAATCACGGCAATTTCCGCAGGTGGTTCGTTCTCAAAGTCGCGGTCCTCAAGCGCTTCTGTGCGTCGGCCACCAGGTTCATAGGTCACATAAGCTGTGTCGCCCAAAATTTGCATAAATTCCGGATTAGGGCCCAATTCAATGCGATGCACAGTCTCCCCTGTTAATGTATCAATCGCCGACAAATCGTTAGTTTTACCATTGGCAGCCAATAAGTATTTTCCATCTCCTGTAATTGCTAATCCTCGTGGTCGCTCACCAGCTAAAAATTGATTGACCACAGCCATTGTGTTGAGATCAATTACAGTTATTCCCGCTTCTTCATTGCTGATATATGCAACATTAGTTGGTGACGAAGTGACAGATTCTATGTCTTGACCAGCTTGCTCACTTCCCGTACCGCCATCACTACAAGCGCTTAGCATTAATGTCACCGCCAGCATTGCGAATGATACCGAATAGATTTTCTGTGTGAACATTATGCCCTCCATAGTACAAAAAGATTAGACGATTTTATTCGTCATGATTCTTGTCCATACAACATGCTTGTCAAGCTACGAGAACTTATCGGTTCATATGAACCTACATCTATATTATCAAAAACGAACACGAATACCACCATACACAGCAATGGGCGGTGCGGCACTGTACGAGCGGGGATTTTCTGCATTAGGTACTTCAAGTAGAGGCACTTCATCCGTCTCTCCGAAAGTGCCAAACGTCTCATATTTACTATCAAACACATTTTGGATCATACCGAAAATCTCGAACCAATCTGCAAATTGGTATCTCGTATTAGCATTAAAGACTGCATAACCAGGCAATTTTGGCGTGGCATTACTCTCATCACCAAAAAGATATTGGCCGGATGCCACTTGGCCATTAAAAGCCACTGTCCAAGCCGGTGTCACATCATATGCCAGACCAAACTTAAGGGTATGGGGTGCTACGCCAGGCAACCTATCGCCCGACCTAACATTAATATTCCCGTCCTTACCTGCGGTAGGGTTGCTGGGGCTATTTAGCAAAAGTGGTGAACGGAACGTTGCCTCAATGTAAGCATATTCAGAAAATGCCGACAACTTTTCTGCCTGATACGCCGCACTCAACTCTATTCCCCGCCGGCGGGTACCTCCAGCATTACGGAAAAAGGCTCGACCAGTTATGTCGCTTGGAACCATTATAATATCATTACTATTATCGTTATTAAAAACCCCAATATTCCATTTTATACGCCCTCCAACGCCTGCGATAAAATTGCCGCGCATACCCGCCTCGAAACTTTTCGATACAACTTGTTTGAGCGGGGGATCACTAACGAAGAAATTCGCGAGACTGCATGGTGCATTTTCGTCAGCGCAAGAGAGTTCTGCTGGAGTTGGAACTCGGTTTGATTCAGTGTAACGGGCATAAACAGTTGTCGTCGGATATATTTTATACGTCAGTCCTATACTTGGATTAATCCTGTCGTACTTGTGGTCACCGTTCAACGCAACACCGATCTGGTCACGTAACTTTGTTTTTGCGCTATTAAAACGCCCTGACATAGTCAATGCTAAATCTGGCGTAATATCAAAAGTGTTTGAAACGTAGATCCCCCTGTATGTGTTTGTCGTTTTCAAGTGGACGGGGGTTATGGGGCCTGCAGGCATATCTACTAAAACCGCTGGGGGGGCAAAACCACGGCCTAGTGTTAGAGCAGCTACTTCGGTATTGGCCCGGAATCGTGTTTTGCCCTTATCAATACTAGCTCCAACAACGAAGTGATTACCATGCCCTCGAATCTCGCGTGTGCTTGTAAGCTGCAAAGACGCACCGTAACTTCCGGTGTTCGTAGATGTCCTATTGACAAAGGCATATGGTCCACCCTCATCAAATTCCGCATCTGTAAAGAGATTTGAGAATTTCATAAACGGGCTATCATTAACAAAGTTGGGTATAGCTACACCGCTAACATTGGTGAGCACACCACCATCTTCGAGACACAGGGTATCCTCTTGATCTTCGCAGGCCTCAGCTTCAGCCGCATCACCGTTTAAAGTTTTTTGTAAAAATTCTCCATAAAATGCAATCATGTGCAGAGCTGTTTCATCGGCTAAATTGTATGTGCCGGTAAAACTCGTCTTATAATATTCATTGCGAGTGTTATCGGGGTGAGTAAACACTGCGGCTCTATTAGCTTGAAGTAATTCAATAGGTGAGGTTCCGTTACCTGTGAGATCGTTATCCGCGCCAGTAAAATTAAAATGAATTTCACCGCGCTCACCACGCCATCCTACATCGGTATAAATTTGCCTTAGGTCTGAAGGGGAATGATCGCGCCAGCCATCCTCGGTCAAACCGCTACCACCAACATAAATTGAATACTCGTCAGTGTTCATGCCATATTGAAAAGACCCTTGGGCCCGTCCGAACATCCCACCCAGCATTTCTAGCTCGGCGCCTTGATAGATAAAACCATCCTTCATTTTAATCGATAATGAGCCTCCAAGCGCGTTCAATCCAAAAGTCGCGTTTGTTCCCTCTAAGTTCATACTATCGATTGCAACATCTGGTAATAGATCCCAGTTTATGGTGTCTCCAAACGGCTGGTTAAATCNTGCGCCATTGACGTAGACCGCCATACCTTGCGCAACTCCATTCAAGGGGGAGGCCTCAAAACCTCGGTATGTAATATTGGGCTGAAAGGGATTATTCTGNGCATGNCTCAGAGCAAAACTNCCGGCACCTTCATTNAGCGTCCTCAAAAAGCCGCTATTNCCNCCGNNCCNCATNTCGCCGCNACNGAACACACGNACATTTGCNGGNACTTTATCGCGNTCAATNCCAAGACCGAGAACCGGAGTAGTGCCAATAACGATAATCTCTTCATCGATATCGACTATATTTTGTGCAAAAGCTACTTCAAAGTTAAGCGCAATAAAAAACACACACGCNAATACAAATTTGAATCGCATANTAATTCTAATAAAATAATTATGACAGCAAAGGCGTCACGCTATAGGAGTTCAAGCTAATTTTATTCTATTAGCCCGGCTTTAGTTTGACATTCAAGCTGCGTTAAGTAGACGCTCCAATTTAGCTGTAGCTGCTTCAGGTTTAATTTTTTCAACTGCAGCCACCTCATGTGCTAACCGTTCCAAAGCTTGCTCGTAGATTTGGCGTTCGCTGTAAGATTGCTCTGGTTGACTATCCCCGCGATGTAAATCACGCACAACCTCGGCAATGGATACGGGGTCACCTGAATTTATCTTAGCCTCGTATTCCTGCGCCCGACGGCTCCACATGGCCCGCTTCACCCTGGCACGCCCCTTCAATGTGGTCAGCGCAGTGTCCATGACCTTGCGTGTAGATAGTTTACGAAGACCCGAGTTCTCAACCTTTCCAACCGGAACACGCAAAATCATGCGATCCCGTTCAAAGCTAATGACAAAAAGTTCAACTTTTTGACCAGCTATTGTCTGAGATTCGACGTTGGTTACTTTGCCAACACCATGAGCCGGATAGACAACGAAGTCACCAGCAGAAAAGGGCATGTTGCTCTTGGTTTCTTTTGTTATTTTCACTGTTTTGGGCATGCTAAATCTCTAACTCCACATCATAAATGAGCTGCGCCGTCCTGTACTACCCGCACCTGCATGCATTCAAACCCGCGCCAGCCGCGCTGGGTTCTTACTTTAGTAACCGCGTCTAGCCCATTGCTTCAGCGAGGGCATGCGACGGAGCGGGTCGGGACAAACCTTTCCCTGCCACCAGCCCAGAATACATTGTTTTTCAACAAATAAACGCGATTTGATCGCATTCGCGCCGGACGATCGCGAGAGAAAAAATAATCCGCCGGGTTTCCCAGCGGATNAGCTATGCATACCACAAAATGCTTACAAAATACAGGTGAAACGATTTCAAACGCCTGCAAAGTGCAAAATTGAGGTTAATTATTAACTTTAAGCATTACTTCCAGGGTTCTCGCTAAGAAGCTGTTTTTTGTCAGGTTTATCTTTCCAATCATCAGCATCCGCAAGCTGTTCACCCTTGATTGTGATATTAGGCCACTTCTCGGCATATTCGGTGTTGATNCCCAGCCACTCCTCCGCTGATTCATCCGAATCGGGGACAATGGCTTCGGCTGGGCACTCAGGTTCGCAAACACCACAATCTATGCATTCATCAGGGTGGATTACGAGCATGTTTTCGCCTTCATAGAAGCAGTCCACAGGACAAACCTCAACGCAGTCCATATATTTGCACTTAATACAATTCTCTGTAACGACATATGTCATAATCGAAAACTCCCGTTCACCAGCCGGCCTCCCAAAACCATCAGAGCTAGCCGTATCTGCCTATTCGATTTCAGCGAGCAACGTCAAGGACCNGTTCTTGATGCAGCCTTNCCAAGGTTACTTTAAAGGGCAATATTCTTAACAATTAGGNTATGGCTAGATTTTCTATCCACCGCCAGACGCGTGAANCATAAAATGGCNNAAAACNNACCCAANNTCCAAAAACAANTNTCTCCAGCAGCCTTACGCAACGCNGAGCCAATTACCAAGGCCNTAACNAAGGTTTTTTTAAAGCTNNTGGCAGTCGGGGACACGGTACTAGAAATCGCATCGGGCTCAGGATACCACGCTGCCACTCTCGCCCGGTCTATGCCA
>PASS01000025.1 GCA_002712165.1 Fidelibacterota bacterium | reverse complement strand
GGTGTAAAGAGAGGGGTGAAACAGAAAAAAAATAGGAAGAAAACAAAAAGGAAAATTAGTTATAAGCGTCTAATCAAACAAAAACAACAAAATAAGATATCTAAGAAGAATTCTATTAAATTAGACAGATTATTAAAGAAGAACTATTGTAAATGTATAAAATCACTTAAAGGAAAAAAATTATCAAAAGAAGGTATTGAATATCCAATATGTATTAGCTCAATATATAAAAACAGAGGATTTACCCCTCCATATAGAATTATTAAATCTTGTAAAAGACCATAATTAATCACATTTTAAATTTTGTTGATCTTCTTATATTTTTTGATCTTTTTAGTTTTTTTGATCTTTGTAGTTTTTTTGATCTTTTAAGTTTTTTTGATCTTTTAAGTTTTTTTGATCTTTGTAGTTTTTTTGATCTTTTAAGTTTTTTTGATCTTTTAAGTTTTTTTGATCTTTTTAGTTTTTTTGATCTTCGAGTTTGTTTTTTACTATTAAACATTGAATTTACTGTATCTTTTTGTACTTTATCTTTTAGTAATAAACGTGGAACACTTGGATTATATTCAGAATATGGCATTCTTAAATCCCTTTTACTAAAGGAATGCTTATATGGTATTTTTGATAATATATCATACGGTAAAGGTCCTCCAAAGGTAGGGTTATATACTGCATTTTGGCTAGGTATTGTTAATTTTGCAAATTGTAATCGTTTTTTTGCACCCTGTAATTTACTTAATGGATAATTATATAGTAATAATGGTAATTTATTTAGTAGAGTTATGTCTTTGTATTCATTCATTCTAGTACCAATATCATTTATTTTATTAAGTATATAATTATCTATATTATTATCATTTAATGTACCATTCATTAATTTTTTACCACCATAAATTAGTATTAGGTACCTTTTTTCTATATTTATCTTTGTAGATATTCTATCATATATATCATTAACTAATGTATTTTCATCTATATTATCTATATATGATTCATTGATAGGTATTATAGCTAATTCTTGTGGTAAATTAGTAGCATTATAATATAGTCGCATATTATATATATATTATATTTTAATTTGATTTGTAGATTGAATATACTTTAATATTATCAAATATAATGAAAATAGGTCATTCTAGTGGATCTGTTATTATAGATACTAACAAATTACATTATAAATTTCAAGTTAATAATATACCTATAGATATATTTATTTACAATATATTACCTTATTTAGGAGATAATTTTAAAGGTATCTTATTAACTGTATTATATCTATCTAGTACATCTAAATTAATTAGAGATTATATAAATAATAACTATTTATGGAGGTTATTTTACTTAAACTATAAATTAATAGATATTCAAAAACAATACTTTAATCATTGTAGTAGTGACATACATTCAGAAAAAAAACAACGCATATCTATTAATAATATTAACTTTGTACCACCGCTACCGGCAGAGGTGGCCGCGGGTGCTAGAGCCGAGATCTATCCACCTCATGGTATAGAAGGGGATAATTTGAAAATTTATGATATAGATCTTAATACAGATACATTCTCTATGGTTAATACTAGTCTACATATATATAATCATACTAATATAGTTTATGATGTTTATTGGATACAGAGTGGACGTTATACAAGAAATCCTTTAAAACATATGGGGATAATTGAACCATATAATATTTATAAAATAAATAAGACTTTTACAAGTCACAGATGGTTATGTAATCCAAAATGTATACCTTTTCAAATAGATGATATTAATCTAGTTAAAATAAAGTCATTTATATTAAAATATAATGATATAAAATGGATTACTAATAAGGATAATAGCAATAAATTCAAGGCAAATATCCGTGTTGATATAAGACCAGATGATATGTGTTATAAATCAGATATCTATAGTTATAAAATAATAACAAAGAATTTTAAAGATTTTAGAATTAGATTTATGAGAAGATATCTAAAAGATTACCTTATCAATGAAAAAAAAGAATGTTGTAGTCAACTAATAGATTTTAATAAATCAAAAACAGATAATAATAATGTTATAAAAAAATACAAAAAAAAGATAAAAGAATATGAACGTAATATACGAAATTTTAATAAACATATTAATAATTTAATAGATTCGAATGATAATTTAATGCATTGTAAATTAGCGTTAGAAGTACAAAATACTAATATAGATAACTATATTAAATATCTAGACTAAATGAATTTATATAATATATATATTATTTGTAAAACTATTACACTCTTTAATAGTATTAAAGAGCAGTTCACTCCTTATATAGATAAAATTAATCATATACAATGGATCCCTTCTGAATTTTTAAAGGTAACTAAAGATAATCAATATGATTTATTATGTAGTTTAAATACACGATATAATACATTACTGAAAAATAAAGTATCAAAATTAGGATGCATAGCGGCGCATAGAAAAGCACTTCTAGCTATAATAAATAATAAAACAACCAATAATATTATATTAGAAGAAGATGCTATTTTAGTTAATCAATTACCTGAACCACCTAATCAATCATGTTACCTTGGTGGATGGATAATACCACCTCAGATTTCAAAAGCTGGTAAAGTGAAAATAAATATAGATGTAAAACAAAATGAACTTAATAATATAGATTACCTTAACTTTAAAGTATTAATGGCTCATAGTTATTTTATAAAGTCAATAGAAGAATCTATAGATATATTGCAATCAACATTTAAGAAGATAAAAAATTATGATGTACATTTAACTGATAATAGATTTATAAAGTTTTTTTATTATCCACCCATATTTAAACAAGGGAAACATACGTCAGATATAGATCATAAAATGAATAAGAATGATATATATACAGAAAATTATGGTCTTAATATAAAGCTAACATGATTACTATATATATATATTATAATGGAAAACATATCTATAATAGGGGGGGGTATTAGTGGATTATACTATAAATATAAATATGGTATAGATGATGAAACTATTAAAGTATATGAAGGATCATCACATTTAGGAGGTAGGATTATTACTAAGAATCGGTATGGTATTACTACCGAATATGGTCCGTTACGTTTTGAATGGGGATATCAACCAATTATTGAACAGTTAATACATGAATTAAATATAGATATAATTTCATTTCCACCATTTTGTGGAACGAATCAAAACCACTTACTATTAATAACTGAAATATGTGAATATATTTGGTCTATTTACTTTAATAAGGAAGTACATATTACTGATATAATATATAATGATCTATTGAATATATGTAATGATCCATGGATATATTATCAAGGTAAATATGAATATATATATAATATTATTCTAATAGATTATATTCAATCTATCAATAAAGAATGGTATAATCAACTAAATGAATTAAACTATATTATAGATACATTCCCTATAAATAATTGGTCTATGTTTCTATGGTTATTACGTTGGACAAAGTTATTAATAACAAATACAAATATTAAATCTATTAATGGAGGGAATATTGAAATTATTAATAAATTAGAGCAGGTTATTAGTAATAAGGATATATACCTTAATCATGCATTGTACAAAATAAATAAAATGGATGATTACTATGAATTATTATTTACTAATGGAGTAATTAGAAAGACAAATCGCGTTATATTAACTTTACCAATTGAATCTATCAAACAAATTGATTATAACTTTAATCCTAAAGTAATTAATGTATTTAATAAATTAGTACCTTATCAATTAGGTAGAATATATATATATATAAAAGATCCATTCTGGAATGATTTAGATTTATTCAACCTCCAAAATTATAAGAGGGATTCATTAAAAACACGTGAATGTTATTATTATAAGAAAGGTAATATAGGATTATTAATGTTATACTTTGATGAATATTATTTTGATTTTTGGAAGCCTAAGAATAAAACTGAAATAAAACAATATATTCAATCATGTGGATTTAAAGGAATATTAAATATAGATACATACTATTGGGATGGAATTGATACTATTAATGCATTCCATTATCTAGATATAGGTATAAATCCAAAGGAAGCTATTGATACATTATATTATGCTGATAAAAATTTACATATAATAAGTGATTGTACATATGAACCAGGATTTATGGAGGGTAATTTACAATTAATAGAATCAAAGTTATAATTACAATATTTTTAATATCTACCTATTTAATATATGAGATATTTATGTGTAGGTATAGGAGTTATTATAAGTCTAATTAATGTACATAATTCATATAGGTTACTAGATATAAATAATAAATTAAGGGTATTATTAGATAACCCTTTAATAAAAGAACAAGAATCCAATGAATCCAATGAATCTAATGAATCCAATGAATCTAATGAATCCAATGAATCTAATGAATCTAATGAATCTAATGAATCTAATGAATCTAATGAATCCAATGAATCCAATGAATCCAATGAATCTAATAAATCCAATGAATCAAAAAAATCATTATATTCAATTAATAATTTATTCTTTAAGGTACAATCAGAACGTACAAATAGTTGTGATATAATAGAAATTAGTGAATAATTATATATTATAATATATAATTAATGAGATTATTATATTTAATACTGATATTATTAGTTATAGTATGTTTTTTATTATTTATCTGTAATAATAGTTATGAAGAATTACTAAATTATGACCCAGATACTCTAATTCCAGATAAAATATCTAATTCAAATGTTAAAAGGTATAAAGAAAAACCTTATTGGCCTGTACCAAATCTAGATTATTTAGAATATTGTATATCAAATCCATATAATAAAGATTGTAAACGTCCTAAAACTAAAAAACTTGCATTAAAAGCACTAACAAATGTTAAACAAGCAGCTTGGAAGAAATGTGATTCTGGTATATTAGGTTTAGCTTTAGGAGTAGATGATGATATATATAATAGGTTTATACCTAGGAAATTATTAAAGAAAGTAGATGGTAAATATATATGGCCTGAAGCGGTTTTAATATTACCACCAACAGTAGAAATTGATACTGATGCTAATGGGATACCTATAATGGGTGGTGGATTAGTATCGAAAGATATGTGGAATTTAATAGTATCCATTTATGGTACAGAATGGTTATCATTAATAAAATCATTTATAATAGATACCTTCTTTTCAACAGAAGATAGACAAGAATATATTGAATATATTGATGAATATAATCTTGCTCAAGGGAAAGATGTATATGAAATATTGATAGAAAATAATTGTGTAGAAGAGGGTAATACATCATTAGAAAAACTACGTAAGAATAATGTATTAACATGTGATGGAAATTCAAATAAAGAATTTAATAGTACTGCTTTACGAGATAAACTAAAGGAGGAGTTAATTATGAGATTAATCGTAATTAAATTATTTTTTAATTATGAAAAAGTAATAAAATCAGAAGAAAATAATAAATTAACATCGGAAATAGATATGTTAATTACGAAAACATTAACAGGAGAGACAAAGCGTCATTGTATGTCCTCAAGGTTTGAGAACTTCTTAAATATAGCTATATGGGCTACTACAGCGACTGGTGTTGGATCTCCTGTTGGGGTAGCATTAGGTATAGCTAAAGGCGTTACAAAAGCATCAAAAATAATAGAACGCCAGCATCAAATGAAACATTTATCAAAATCAAATAGAATTAAATCAGGTCTAATAAATAGTGCATCATTTGCTGCTGGGTTAGTTGGTTTAGATGAGGTTTTAAATGGTATTAGTAGTGGAGCTGGAAATAATATTAAAAAATTAATACCAAAATCACCAGTAGATATGTCAGATAAATTTACTAATTCTAGAGAAGTAATTAAAGATATTAATGAAATAAGGAAATCTGCTGGAAATATATCATCAGAAGATATTAATAATGGATTTATAGATACAGATTTTATTAAAGGGGAAATAGAGGGTAAATTAAATATAGCTACTCCAGAAGATAGATTATTATCAAAAATAGATGTATTATCACATATGGATGAATTATCAGAAGGTATGAATAGACATAGATAAGTTAATCTACTTTATATCTTTGAACATTAAAATAGTGGGTTTAAAATGTTCAAATATGTTAATAATAATTATATTACTTTATTTAAATAATTTGAAAATATTTAAGATATATCTACTATAAAATAATAATGGATATAGATGCATTATTAAAGGTATACTTTAAAGATAATTCTTTAATAAAACATCAGATTGAATCATATAATGACTTTATAGATAATATAATCCCAAATATACTATCTCAATATTTCCCATTAAATATAGATTTAAATGATGAAAAAATATCATCCATTATAATTAATATTAGTAATATATATGTAGAAGACGCAATTTGTATAGAGGGGAATGGTTGTACTAGAATAATGACGCCTGATATAGCCCGTTTACGTAATTATACATATAATATACCAATATACATAGATATTATTATATCAACAAGTATTAAAGATAATTCAACTGATATAATACTTCCAACAAAGAGTATTAAAGGAATATTATTAGGCAGGTTTCCATTAATCATTGGATCAAAATATTGTATGTTAACAAAATATCCACATCTATCAAATGAGTGTAAATATGATTTAGGTGGTTATACCATTATAAATGGTAATGAAAAGGTTATTATTTCCCAGGAAAGAGTTGCTAATAATATTATTCAAGTATTTAAGAATAATAAAATATCTTCAAAGTATTCCTATATTTGTGAGGTTAGATCATGTCGTGAAGATATATTTAATATACCACGTTTAACAAGTATTCGTATAACAAATAAACCTGGAAAATATAGTAATACAATATACGTATCAATACCAAATATAAAACATGATATACCTTTATCAATTATATTTAGGCTATTTGGTTTTGAGACAGATAAAGAGATATTATATCATATAATAGATAATTCTAGTAAGGAGGAATATAATGAAATGTTAAAAGTTTTAGTTCCTACATTAAAGAATAATGAAGGTGTTTATACACAACCTGATGCATATAGTTATATGATGAAATATCTACATAATAATTTATCGTCATTATCAGATGATAAAAAGATAAACTACATCAAGGACTATATTCTGATTAATTGTATACCCCATCAGAAGAATGGTCAAAATAAAGCCTTGTATATAGGATATATGGTAAATACTCTTATTAAAACATATTTAGATATATATGAACCAGATGATAGAGATAGTTATATACATAAAAGGATTGATGTATCTGGTATACTATTGGGTAATTTAACGTTCCAATGTATTAATAAAATGGTAAGAGATATAAAGAATTATATTATTAAAGAGGTTAGTGCGGGTATACATCTATTAAATAATAATTACAATGATATTATTAATGAAATTAATATACATAAATTAATAAAATCATCATATATTGATACATCATTAAGAAGCGCATTAGCTACTGGTAATTGGGGTATAAAAAGTAGTACATGTAAACAAGGCGTATCTCAAGTATTGAATCGATTAACGTACATGAGTACAATTTCACATATAAGGAGAATTTCAACATCAATTGATGGTTCAACTGGAAAATTAATACAACCAAGGAAACTATCACCAACTACATGGGGATATATTTGTCCAAGTGAAACTCCAGAAGGACAATCTATTGGATTAATTAAGAATCTATCGATTATGGCGGAAGTAACATTATATACAAATTCACAGGTAATAGTAGATATAATAGAAAAGAATATATTACCACATAATGAGATAGATATATATAGTTTTAATAAATTATCACATAGAAAGCTATTCATAAATGGGTTTTGGATAGGTTATGTACATGAGGGTATAGATCTAGTTTGTATATTAAAACAATATAGACAGAAAGGATTAATATCAATCTATTCTTCATTCTATTATGATTCATTTAAAAACTCTATATTTATACATACTGATAGAGGTAGATGTACTAGGCCTTTATTCATTGTGAAAGATAATAAAGTATTATTCAATGGGAATACCCATTTACAGGATACCCAATGGAATGATTTGATAATAAATAACCCAGTCATTGAGTACATAGATACATATGAAGTTAATAATACACTGATATCACCTAATTACCATATAATAAATACTTGTAATAAATATTCACATGCAGAAATAGAATCAAGTGCTATATTGGGTGTACTTGCTTCATGTATTCCATTTTCACATCATAATCAATCCCCCAGGAATACATATCAATGTGCTATGGGAAAACAAGCAATAGGGATACCTTATAGTAATTATTACGATAGATTTGATACATTTACACATATACTACACTATCCTCAAAAACCATTAATAGATACTTCACTAATGAATATATTGAACTTAAATAGATTACCAAATGGAATCAATGTAATAGTTGCAATAGCAACATATACAGGGTATAATCAAGAAGATTCGATTATATTTAATAGAGGATCTATTGATAGAGGATTGTTTACATCAACATTCTATAGGACATATAAATCGGAAGAAAAAAAGAATCAATTAACAGGTGAAGAAGATATATTCTGTAAACCGAATATGAATAACTTATTATTCCCAAAGTATAATAACTATGATAAATTAAATGATAATGGATTTGTTGATGATAATACATATGTTGATGATAATGATATTATCATTGGTAAGATAATGCCTATTAAGAATGATGCAGCAAATTATAGAGATAATAGTATTTCAATTAGGAATAATGAATCTGGTTATATTGATAAGAAGTATATAGATACAAATGGTGATGGATATAAGTTCTGTAAAATACGGACTAGGAGTACTCGTAAATGTAGTATTGGTGATAAGTTTTCAAGTAGACATGGACAGAAGGGGACTATTGGTATGATATATGATCAATGTGATATGCCATACAATTCAAGTGGAATAGTACCAGATATTATTATTAATCCACATGCTATACCAAGTAGAATGACCATTGCACAATTAATAGAGTGTATTTTAGGTAAAGCGTGTTTAATTTCTGGAAACCATGGTAATGCAAATGCTTTTAATAAAATATCTATTGAGAATATATCTAAAGTACTAGAACAATTTAACTTTGAAAAGAATGGGAATGAGGTATTATACAATGGTATAACTGGTGATCAAATAAAGGTTTCGACATTTATGGGGCCTACATTCTATCAAAGGTTAAAACATATGGCTTCCGATAAAGTGCATTCAAGGTCCAATGGACCGGTTGTATCTATGACTAGACAACCTGCCGAAGGTAGATCCTCACATGGTGGATTACGGTTTGGTGAAATGGAACGTGATTGTATGATAGCACATGGAGCTTCTGCTTTCTTAAAGGAAAGAATGATTGATATGTCTGATAAATTTACAATTTACACTTGTAATATATGTGGAAATATTAGTATATCAAATCCAAAACATAATAAATATCACTGTAAATTATGTAATAACTTTAGTGATTTTAATAAGGTATATATTCCATATTCATGTAAATTACTATTTCAAGAATTAGAAACAATGTGTATTTCACCAAAACTATTAACAAACTAATTTATATATAAGGGGTTAATGCTATATAACTTATTATGAATAAAATAATTGATATTAGAACAGTTCAATCATCTGCTATACGGATACTAGTAGAAGCACTAAAAGATATACTAACTGATGCAAATCTAATTTTTGATTCAAGTGGAATTAAATTGATAGCTATGGATTCAACACATACAGTATTAATACATATGAAGTTAGAAGCAAGTAAGTTTGAGATGTATACTTGTAAGAAAAAGATGAAAATAGGTATAAATATGTTGAATTTATTTAAATTGATAAAAACCATGAATAATACAGATACATTATCACTATATATTACCGAGGATAATACCAATATATTAGGTGTAATTATTAATAACCATGATAAGAATACGACAAGTAATTATGAATTAAATCTATTAGATATACCAGAAGAAGATATTAAAATACCACCTGCTGAATTTGAAAGTGAATTAAGTTTACCATCAATAGATTTTCAAAAATTAATACGTGATATGGTTAATATTGGTAAAGAAGTAGAAATCAAAAGTGTAGGCTCAAAACTAATATTAGATTGTAAAGGGGATTTTGCTGTACAGAATACGGTTCTAGGTGAAACGACCGAAGGGTTACAGTTTAAAGAACAAAGTGATCCAGATTACTTAGTACAAGGTAAATTTTCATTAAAATATCTAATGTTATTTACAAAGTGTACAAATCTATGTCCACAAATACAACTTTATATAAAGAATGATTATCCATTAATTATTCAATATACAATTGCATCACTTGGTACAATAAAATTATGTTTAGCTCCTAATACTAGTGATGTTTAATATGAAGGTTTGAGTCAATTATATATGGTTTATATGTATTAATTATCTCTAATGTATTTTTATTACGCACCCAAATTTTAATAATTGTAAAAGCTCGTTTTGGAACTATTGAAATTCCGGTAATATTATTATAATTCTCTAACTCTCTATGTATAGATTCTGATATAACTTTTTTTAGTAGTATATCAAATTCCTTTAATCTATGTTTATTATCTATTTTAAATGAAAATGTGCAACCATTTCTATTATTATCATCTTCCCAGATAGGTTCTATACCAGCTCTCATTATAAATACCATATTTCTTGATAAGTATATATCTTTCATATTAGAGATAAAGTATTTATAATCATATAAATTAGCTATATTAAATATGTTTTTGTAACTATGTATATTCCAATTATCATCAAAAATACTATGTATCCATACATTCCATTCTGTATTAATTTTATAGTTAGTATTCATCTTATTGTTTTTAGTACTTATTATTTTAAGTACTATTTTGTAATATTACATAGTTGCAACTGTTGATTTACTCTTTCTAATTTAATTATACATGAATACATATCATGTTGATATGATATATTATCGGATAGTGTAGTAATATATAAATAGAATAAGTACACTATTACTATAATAAAGAAAACATTATTTGCATTTCTATTTCTAATAATATTATTCACACTATTTATAACTCTTATCTCTGTTATTATATCATTATATTTATAATTAGTTATATCTTCTCTACATAGAGGACATTTTAATTGAGTAATAAATAATCTATCTAAACATTCTTTGCAGAAGAAGTGTTCACAGTTTAATATACATTTCTCTGAATCTATTTTATCTGTTAAACATATGGTACAATGAAATTCCCCTTCTATAGTATTATTTAATTCACCACCCTCATCTTCATCTTCATCTTCATTTAGGATTGGTGTATTCATTTAAAGGCTATATATAATATATATATCGTATACTATGCTTATATACTATCTATGTACAATTATATGTACATATCACATATTTAATATATTAGAATATATTCTACATAAATTATCACATAAAAAATATATGGGGAGATTATATAGATGGCACCATATCCATCATACAAAAGAGTTTCCAGTTACAAAACTAGTTAATAATGAATTTATATCCCCACCTATCTATGAAAATATATTTTTACAGATTGCTTTAATTATATTAATTGGTATATATCCCCTATTAACTAGTGTATTATATTCTATTATTTCTATTGAAGTATTATTACTTATTAAAGTAGATGATTACCTTCATATGGCATATCATAGAGATAATTCGTACTTAGAAAGGTATAATTGGTTTCGATATGCTAAGCATCAACATCATCTACATCATATTAATACAAGACATAATTTTAATATATTCAATAATAATTGTGATATTTTATTGAATACTATAAAATATTAAGTAAAATATATAGATATTATATATATATACAATATAATATGGATTATTTAGATAATGAAGTAGATGTTAACGAAGTAGATGTTAACTATTTTTTAGGTAATATAGCAAATGGAGTAGTCAATCTATGTACATTGGAGAATACTACATTATTTAATACATTGTTACAGGTATGTAAAAAAGAGGATACGAATTTATTAGAATTATTATTAAAGATAAAAAACGATATTGAAATTAATATAAGAAATTTATCTACAATTAAATCAATACGACTATATACTGATCATCTATTTAGTGAGTGGAATATGAATGATTTTAATATATATTATCCAAATTTCAGCTTTGATTACAATAGATATCTAATTGAATTGGATACATATTCAAAGCTAATAGAACAAATCAATTATTTTAAAAGATTAATAAAAGGCGATAACTACTTTATAGATAGTGAAATCAAGGATAACATTATATTAATTACTACTAACTGTAATGAATGTGAAGTAAATATAACGAATATACATACAGAAGTTATTGACTATTTAAATAATGATAACTATGATAATAAAATATTAATTGATCTAATGACTAAGCCTAAAATAGATTATATTAATTATAATTCATATCAATCAAATCTATCAAATGAAGAATATAAATTAATTGTAGATAGGATTAATAATGATTCTATTCCAGATACAATACAATATATATATAGTAATTATTTAATATGCATTAATCTAATTAGAAAAGAGATAAACTATATATCAAACAAGCTAGACGGATATATTCAAGAACTAAGAATACATCAAAAAGAATTCATTGAATTAGTAAAGGATTCAGATATATTAAGTGATGAATTAATACCCGTTAATTAAATATTTTAAGGGTTATCATCTATTGTAGATTTTATTTCTTCATCAGTATCATTTATAATAGATTTTGTTTCGCTATCATTATCTATATCTATATTATCATTTGTTTTTCCACTATCTATTGTATCTGTATTATTATTTGGTCGTTTACTATCTATTACATCGTTATTATTTATTTTTTCACCATCAGTCATTGGTTCTGGTTCAAATGATCGTTTAATATCAAACATACTTATTTGTATATTCTTATCATTACTTACCCCTGTATTTGTATCAATAGTTTTTGTATCCTTTAACGCTATTGAATTAGTAGTTAACTTCATTTTATTTTTCACTCCTTCATTTGTAGATATAATATCCTCTATACCATCTATATAATCTTCCTTAATATGGTGTTTATTATTAATTCTATATATACTACACTCATCTAAACCATTGCATATAGATGGGATAGATACTTCATAATTCTTAAACTTCTTATTAAATTGATTTATTATATCATCGTCAATAATTGGTCCAGCTTCAATTAGTCTATCATATTCTGCTCTAGATAGTTTTAAAAAGTCACTTTGAATTACTCTTCTAGATGGATCTAATGATAATTCTATAGATATGTTCCTACCTAATTTACCCCATGATACACCTGCTATTCTATGTGATTCCATTAATTCTGCAACTTTTAAAAAATTTTGCAATGTTGAAATAATACCGGCTATTATATTAACACCACCGACAATAGCTGAAGCTAATGGCTTACTTTCTACAGGTACAAATGAATCCATTCCAACATTAGCAGCGCCAGTTAATGTAGATAATATAATAACTGGGATTGAAAACCAATGGTATTGTGATTTATATTTCTTTTCTGATCTACCATGTAACCATCGATAACATGATGCCTTTTCAGACCATTCTGCTAATATATCTTCACATTCACTTGTCCACATATCACTATTTTCCATTTCCTTAATATTATTCATTATAATATATTTATTATTTTTTTCTTTTAATTCTAACGTTATATAATCTTAATCTATTTTTGCATTAAATAGATTGTATCTGATTCATAATCAATAAATAGTGATCCATTATATATATCATTATAACCTAATATTACCTGATCCTTTCCAACAAGTTCCTCTGGTAATATTTTTGCGTTTTTCATAACTATCTTCCCATGTGAATCTTTATCATCTATTCCAGATAATTCTATTGGACCTGTCTCTAAGAATTGTGAATAAAGTGTACCTGTATCTATTAATAATTTGTGTTCTTTCCCCTTATGCTCTATCCAAACATCCATTCTCATTATATTATTATCATAATCCATTTTACCTTTAAAAGTATATATTGGCGGAGGGTTATCACCTATTATGAACTTCTTATTAATAAAATCTAATAAAATAGTTCTTCTACTACCGTTTTCTAATAAAGGATTAACACTAGAATACTTATGTAAATTATTTGAGGGATTAATAGATGCTAACCCTATAATACCATTAACAGAACTTCTTTCCTTAATCATATTCTCTTGATTATAGATAGACATTAATCCAACCGGAAAGTTATGGATATAATGGTTATCTATTGATATATTATTGTATACAATTAAGGGAGTAGTTCCACCTTGTACATATGCATAATTTTGTATTTTACCTAAATCTTCATTATTAATATTATTATTATTTAATAATGTCTTTATTTCATCCCTTGATATAGTTGAGATCATATCCGTTAATAAATGTGAACCAGTATCTATATGATAAATACCTGTATATGAATTATATTTTGGAAACCATTTAAATTTATTATCGATTACATCACCTGAATTTAAAAATGTATGTACATTATCAATTACTAATTGAGCACCCCAATTATGTACTAACATATTGTATACCTTAATATCTCTATTAATTATATAATATGCATTGTATGATATTATAAATACTAATAACAATAGTATACAAATTAACTTATAATTAAATTCCATATATTGTATATATATATAAAATATATGGAAAATACAATGGCTAAATCCGTTAATGATATATTTTCTTTAATAAATAACGATTTTTTAGATGTTAAGGATAGTATTAAAATATTGCAGAAAATAAATGATAAGCATACTGAGAAGAATTGGAATCTTGAATATATATCATTATTAGCATCTATTTCAGAAAAAACGCAATGCTATCGTTATTTACACGAACTATCTGGATCATACTTTAATAAACTCTCACTCAGGTTTACATATATGTCTATGTTACTATCATTCATTCTTAGTTCATTTACTTTAATATCATATGAATTAGATCTAAATTCAACATATATATCCTTAATTTCTGGTATAGGTCATTTATTAATAGGGAGTCTAACTGGTATTAAGGCTAAAATGAATCTACCTGAGAAATCTGAATCACATCGAAAAACATGTAAAGAATTTGATACATTATGTAGAGAGATAGAATATCAATTGCAGCTACCCATTGATGATAGAAAATCCGTACCGAAATATATATTTACAACAATAGATAGATATGAAACAATAATTACATCTAGCCCTAAAATACCATCATCTATAATTAAAACATTTAGATATTGGGCATCTCATAAATTAGTGATTGATCAACCTAATATAATTAAAACCTTTCAACCAATGTCTAGTGAAAGTTATCTAAATTCAAATAAAAATGATAACCTTTATAAAGGTCATATTGATTATTCTGCTAATGAATTAAAGAAATGTAAAGTAGAAAGTAGAAAGTATAATAATGAACTTAAATCAAATCCAAATATTACAACCATTATGAAGAATAAAACTAGTTACGAAAAAAGACACATCAGGAAGAAGAAAAAAGTAAATAATATACCCTATAAATTTATTTCGTTTATAAAGAAATATATTAATTATCATAAATCATTATTATTAGATCATATAAACAATATAAATAACTCAATGGATTATAGTATAAATAAAATGGATAATGATTTAACCAATTCAACCAATTCAACCAATTCAACCAATTCAACCAATTCAACCAATTCAACCAATTCAACCAATTCAACCAATTCATATAATTCTGGTAATTCAGAGAATTCAGAGAATTCAGATAATTCAGAGAATTCAGAGAATTCAGAGAATTCAGATAATTCATATAATTCAACAAATTCCGAAAATATAAAAAGAATAGATAATTATAGTGATACTATAACTATTGAAATAGAAAAATAATTAAATTATTATATATGTTATAATTAAATTATTATATATGTTATAATTTGAATATAATTAAATCGATAATAATATAGAATGAATAATAATAATAATAAGGTGTATGAAGTATTGTTAGACCATCAAGATTGGGATAAAGTTATTATTAATAAGAATAAATCAAAAAAAGATGCTGAAAATACTCATAAACAACAAAATATAATTTCAAAGAATGTAAAATTAGAAAAGAAGATTGAACAGGGTGAATTATTTCATAATAAAGTACCCTTATCATTAAGGAATGAAATAGTGAAACAAAGAAATCTAAAGAAATGGACGCAAAAAGAGTTAGCTAATAAAATAAATCTATCAATACAAATTATTAATGAAATAGAATCCGGAAAAGCTATATATAATCATGTACATATTAATAAAATAAAAAGGATACTTAAAATTCCAAAAAATATATAGTATTATATGGACATTAATATTCTATATTTACCTATAGAACTAATTGATAATATATGTGAATTACTATATAAGGATGATAAGTTATGCTTTATATTATGTAATAAATATATTTATTACTCATTACATACATGTTTAATAAAGTACAATATATTTAGTTATATAAATAAGAATTATGAGAAATATTATTCATATATAACAAAATATATCTATAATTTAGATGAATTAACAGAATTAATTATATTATCTATTCAGAATATTCCATATGTTTATAAGATTCGGAAATCATGTTCATTTTATGATATGAGATATTTATTTGAGCTTCTATTAATTAATAAGGATCTATTTAATAAAATTAAAATACCTTCATTAAATTTACACTTCTATAAACATTTCTATCAATTATTATATGAATGTATAACATCAAATCGTTATCAATCTATTAATAATATTAATAATAATAAACTTTTAATACCATTACATAGGGGATTTAAGACATTTGATATATTAGGTAAGAATACCAAATCATTAATAGAATAGATGTAAAATAATACTTTATTTTTGTGTTTAATTTCTCTATTTTTTTTTTCTATACTATAGTATAACAACAATGGGAGGAGGACTTATGCAATTAGTAGCTTATGGCGCGCAGGATATCTATCTTACAGGTAACCCACAAATTACCTTCTTTAAGGTGGTTTACCGCAGACACACGAACTTTTCTATGGAGTTAATTAATCAGACCTGGTCTGGATCAAATCTAAGTGCATTGAATGAACAACGATTAACATGTACAATTGCACGTAATGGTGACTTATTACATAGATTATATCTTGTAGTTGAGTCTGAGTATAACTTAGCTGGTATGAACCCTGGGTCTAGATTCATTAAAGAAGTAGAATGTCAGATTGGTGGTCAGATGATTGATAAACACAGTGGTACATTCCTAGAGGTATTTTCGGAGTTAACTGAGCCGAATCCAAGTGGTATGATAGGATTCAATGGTCAGGGGACAAAATTCCAGTCTATGTCTGGTATGGGTGGATCTTACTATGATACGAATATGGCCAATGGTCAGTTCTGGATTCCACTTAGATTCTGGTTCTGCCGTAACCCGGGTCTAGCACTTCCATTAATAGCCCTTCAATACCATGAAGTTAAGATTAACTTAGTTACAAATAAAGCGGATACATCAACGCTGGATGAGTACGTTACACCAGAAGGTTACAGACAGTCGCGTGGACTGCAATCTATTAGTGATGGTAATATAATTACAGCAGGTGATTACTCGAATCCAACGGGTAATACAATTACCTCATTATTCTTAGGTAATAAATCAGCTAACTTCAGTGGTGTATCGAATCAGGTATACTGCA
>PASS01000049.1 GCA_002712165.1 Fidelibacterota bacterium | reverse complement strand
GAGCTCCATAGGGTGCTGCCACATACTCTTCAGTGCATCTATCTATTAGGTGGATAACAAGCGGGGCGATGTGGTGGGTCTTTTCTCAATCTTCGACAATCATCTCATTCGAGAGTTCAAGAGGCTCTTCTTTAGTCGTTTCTGAACTGGAATCGGCTTTTTTCAAATCTAATAGCAAACGCTCAGCCGTTTTGGCTGTGGTAACATAACGTTCGTTTGCCCTGCGTAGATTATCGATCAGAATATTCAAAAGAGCACGAATGAAGGGATCGCAGGCGGCCATTTTACTTTGCATAGTGCTTTTAGGAATACGTACTACAACGCAAGGTTCTAAAGCCATTGTTGTCGCTGCCCGCGGCTCACCAGTAATGGCGGCCATTTCCCCGAACATAGCGCCAGGTTCCAATACAGCCAGGCGCATAGTCTTTCCGTCAACCGTTTTAAAAACACCAACACGGCCGGATTCTAGAACGAAAGCGTTAGTACTATCTTGGCCTTCGCGGAATATTATCTTTTCTGTTTCATAAGAAACACGTGCTAGCACTTCGCCGCGTTTAGCTCGAACATTAGCACTTTTACTCTCTGGCACTTGTTCGTGGTCGGCTGCCCTGCCAAAATCGCTCATGCGTTACCCCCAGCCTTTTTAAAATTAGTAGAACGATACTTACTAAGTACTGTTTTAGTGGCTACCTTCATCTTCGGCTATTCCAATATACAGTGCTTATTCATCATTCTTCTCGTTTCTAATCTTCCCTAGTGACTACAGTATTTTGAAGAACTGACAATCGAGTCTCTTTGCGAATTGTAGCTAGAAAATCTTTTCACTTGTTACGACACAAGAATCTTTTAGTTTATTGATTCGGTGCAATCTTCCATTCACCTCCGCGTTCTTGGCATACTGTGCCGACTGCTTGTTGTGGGCGTTCATCAATATAAATCTGTTGTCGGAATTCGCGGCAATAGCGTCGCCTCGACCACCCATCGCGTATAGTTGTGATAGCGCCTCTAATGCGTCCAGATGCCCAAGTAACAGTATCGCCTATCTCAGCGCTCAGCGCCTTTTCGTATGCGCTGAAATGCAGTGCACGGGTGTCTTTGTTTACTTGTCTAATAACATAGTCTGGAAAAAGGTTGATTAAGACCGCGGCATTGGCACGGTAATCATAGGTCCATCCACCGAACATTTCAGTCGTATGATGATAGGGCACAGCAAGCGGAAACCTTCGCACCGGTATTGTGAAAGGTGCCCACCTCCATGGGCGAGGTGGGGAGTAAATTTCAGGGGTTATCATGTTCCAGTAGTGGTTCCAATCGTATCGACCACTATGATGTCCCCAGGGATCTGCCTGCTCGGTAGTATACTTTATTAGCGTGGCAGATTTCATTCTTGATCCTAATTCAACCATCAAAACCGGCTCTGCGGCGGATACAAAGCCGGTGGAGGCGGCGGCTAATAGGACGACAGCAGTCAAAGCTGCCCTTGAGACGGCTTTGCTCAACCTTATAAAGGTTAGCACCCTCATAAAAAGGCTCCGTTAGCTGCATTTTTAACTCGCCTATAAGTATAAGTCACAAGGTTCCTTACGCCAATCACATGAAACCGGGCAGGAGTATTCGCGCCGCTTGCCATGACAGGCTTGTAATGTGGTGGCAAGAGAGAGTTAACCCGGCTTAGCCACACTATACGGTGATGAAAGGTAGCTCTTGCCTTATAATTTTTTACCGCCATTTCAATAGGTTCGTTATAATGACAATCACGATGACAGAAGCTAGTGGCGCCCACAAGGGGCCCATACTTCATCAACAGATGGGACGGATAAACTTAGCCATGCGCGTACTCGTCATAGAGGACGATAAAGAAGCTGCTGATTACCTTGTTAAAGGGCTGCGGGAAAGCGGTTACACCGTCGATCACGCCGGAGATGGCCGAGATGGCTTGTTTCTAGCATTATCGGAATCCTACGATATCATGATTGTAGACCGTATGCTGCCCGGCCCTGATGGGATATCGATTGTTGAGTCTGTGCGAAAGGCTAATATTACAACGCCTGTATTATTCTTAAGCGCTCTTAGTGAAGTAGAAGATCGTGTTGCCGGACTGAAAGTTGGTGGAGACGACTACCTCGCTAAGCCGTTCTCTTTTTCCGAATTACTGGCTCGCATCGAAGCGCTTCTGCGGCGCTCAAGCAACGCGCAAGAGAATACTTACCTAAGCGTGGGTGATTTGGAGATGGATCTATTGACTCGCAAGGTTATACGTCAGGGCAAGAGAGTATATCTTCATCCGCGTGAGTTCCGCCTGCTTGAATATCTTATGCGTCATGAGGGCCAGGTCGTCACGCGCACCATGTTACTTGAAAATGTATGGGAGTATCATTTCGATCCGCAAACTAATGTGATCGATGTGCACATCAGCCGTCTTCGACAGAAAATTGACAAACCCTTTGATACTTCCATCCTGCAGACTGTACGCGGTGCTGGCTACAAGCTGGAGCTAGTTGCCAGTGCATGATCGCTCTGATTTTGTAACTAATCAGCCTATGAAGCGTCTTGTGCGTCTTTTCGGCAGCTTCACTTTCAGATTAGTTCTACTTTATACACTTCTCTTTGGCGCATCCGTCGGTGGTCTATTTTATTTTGTTTTTTGGGCAACCTCGGGTTTTGCAGAGCGTCAGATGGAAGTGGCCATCAACGCAGAAATCACAAGTCTCGGTGAGAGTTATGGTAGCGGAGGTTTATCTTCACTAATTCTTGCCGTCAACCGGCGCGCTAATCCCAATGTTAACCGTGATGGTATATATCTTCTTGTCGATCCTGTTGGGACCCCTTTGGCGGGAAATTTGCGAAGCTGGCCGCAGTCGATTGAGACTGACGATCTATGGATCGACTTTTCTATAGACGATTTGCGCGGAGCTGAGCCAGCCTCAGCTGATATCCGCGCGCGTCAGTTGCTTGACCCCCAAACCAATATCCGTCTTCTAGTAGGTCGCGATGTAAGAGAGGCGAGAGATTTTCGTCAACTCTTATTAGACTCTCTGAATGTTGGCCTCGCCGCTACGCTAGCCCTAGGTATCCTTAGTGGCTTTATATTTAGCCGGACTATCATGGGGCGGATTGAGTCCATTACCCGTACCTGTCGTCGGATCATGTCCGGTGACCTTGCCCAGCGCGTACCGGTTCGTCGGCGCAGTGATGAAATGGGAGAGCTTGCTCTCAGCATTAATGCAATGCTCGATCAGATCGAGCGTTTGATGAAAGGTTTACAACAAGTCTCTGAGTCTGTCGCGCATGATTTGCGTACGCCCCTTACACGTCTTCGCTCGCGCTTGGAAAGTGCGCAACGCCGGTCCACTGACCCTGCTGAACAGAGGTTAATTGAAGATGCCCTTGCCGACGCAGATAGTTTACTCGCGACCTTTGCCTCCCTTTTACGTGTAGCGCGGGCAGAAGCGGGTTCACAAACTAGTTTTGTTGATGTCGATCTCCATGCTATCGCTGAAGACGTGGCCGACTTATATGAACCTCTCGCCGAAGACAAGGGGGTGAGTTTTATTACCAGCTTCGAACAAGGCCTTATTGCGCGCGGCGATCCAAACCTTATCGCCCAGGTGCTGGCCAATCTAATCGATAATGCTGTGAAATACACCGGTAAGGGATCTGTGACAGTGGTTCTTACGCGAAGAGAAGATAGCCCTGTTTTCATTGTGGCTGACACTGGTCTTGGTATTCCCGACGCTTTCAAGGAAAAGGTGCTAGAAAGATTGTTTCGAATGGAGGGAAGTCGAACGTCACCAGGGAGCGGATTAGGTCTTAGCCTCGTGGCAGCGGTCGCAAAATCACACTCCATTGATTTTAAATTAGAGGACAACACGCCAGGTTTGCGCGCCACATTGCAGTTTCTTCCTACAACAACCACAGTCAAGGGTGAGGATGTAAAAATGGCAGAAAAGCAACCCGGCGTTGACACTGAAATCATCAGTGCAGCCTCTTCCTCGGCAGCTGCCTGAAGCGCGCTTTTGTTTCCTTCCTTCTCCTTCTCACAGAGGAAGAGTGGCGTTATGATATTACTTAATAAAATGGGTAATGGGTCTGCCATGCTTGGCTAAAGGCGCATGATTCCGCTAGGATGCGAAAAAGGGAGGGTTATGATGTCCGAGGGGACCGAATTCACGAGTAGCAAGGCAGAGCAAATCGCTCGTTATATTGCTGAGGCCGAGCAATCTGGTGTTAAGGCGCTCCGAGCGGGGGATGTGCCATCTAACATAGAGGCGCTGACCCCTGAATGGCTAGACAGTGTCATTTGCCGCGAGTACCCAGGAGCAGGGGTAACGGGCTTTACTATTGAACACGTAAGTTCGGGCACCCACGCACGCCATCGCTTGCACCTAACCTATAATGACGCTGGTACCAGTGCCGGCTTGCCAGCTACTTTATTTACCAAATCACTGCCAACGGTTGAGATTCGCATGATATCAGGCACAACCATGCATGTGCGGACAGAAGGTAATTTCTATACACAACTGCGCCCACAGCTCAATTTAGAGATTCCACGCTGCTACCATACGGTTTTTGATGCTGAGACTTATGCGGGCTTGCATTTACTAGAAGATTTATGTGCCACTAAGGGTGCATCATTTTGTGGTTTTGAAACCCCGATCACTCGTGCTGAAGCAGAGGATATGCTGAGTTTGCTCGCTGGTGTTCATGGCCATTTCTATGACGATTCACGCTTTTCTGCTGAATATAAATGGGTGGTGCCATATACAAAATGGTTCCTAGGTGGTAACGCCAAGCTGGATGTGGAGTTGTCCACAGAAAAGACTATGGATCGTGCGGCAAACATTATTCCGAGCCGTTTGCTCGCCCGTCGTAAAGATATTTGGCCAGCAACGATAGCTGCCCTTAAGCCCCATGATGAGCGACCACATACGTTTCTGCACTCCGACGTGCACATTGGTAACTGGTACAAAACGGGTGCAGGGCGAATGGGGCTGTGTGATTGGCAGTGCGCTGGGCGGGGGCATTGGGCGCGCGATGTTTCTTACGCTTTGTCAACAGCACTTCGCATTGAAGACCGTCGTGCTTGGGAGCGTGATTTGCTTTCAGGGTATATAGAACAGCTGCAAGAAGTTTCAGGCGAAAAATTTGGTTTTGAAGATAGCTGGACTCTTTATCGACAGCAGATGCTGCATGGCTTGATGAACTGGACGATAACTTTGTGCCCCAATGGGCACCTCCCAGCTATGCAAACTGACGAGACCTCTTTAGCTCTGATAGAGCGTATGTGCGCAGCCATCGATGATCTTGAATCGCTGGATGCCGTTTAGGATAAAATTACATCACATGCTTGGAATTCCCCCAATTCTTGGGGACGTTTCGATTCTCATGTGCGTCTCTCTTATTTTCTATAGCGTGAGTAAAAAACTTTAGCCTGACTTAGTCATCTCTATGGCTCTAAAAAGCTAAACCCGTCGACTCCATTGCCACTAGGCTGAGTTGGCGAATCATGGAACCGGGTATAGGCAGGATTTCCTTTATAGGCCCATTGTTTCGCGCCACTGTCCCTTTCAATGATCGTCCATTGACCCATTGGCTTGTCAGTATCCTTAGCCAGGAGAGGTGGCCAAGCAAGGGCGCAATTATTGACGCAATAGGACTTTCCGGGGGTATCTCGGTCGGAAATATAAAGGCGTCCTAGGCCCGGAAACTTTTTGTAAGTCCACTCACCAGGAGAACTCTCGGATAGTGCTACGACACCTGGATATGCCAGTAATTCGGGCGCAGGTTGATTGTTGCTTTCTGCGTTTGCAGTTAGCCCAAAATTCAGAGTTGTCAAAGCACAGGTTAAAATAGTTGCGGTATGGTTACGGATATTAGCCTCCCCTTAGAAGTGGAGAAAAATAACTTATACCATGGATGCAATGGTTTTTCTATTTAACGTGATTACTGTGTCGAAGTAACCATCGCCTGGGGAATCGTAATTATGAATACCTATCCTTCTCAGTGAAACAGCAGAGCCAGATATTTAACGATCTGATGATTTTAGGGTTGCGCCAATCACTAGTGATAACGCAAAAAAAACTGCTGCTGCTACCACTATCGAGGGGCCTGACGGTGTGTCTAAGTGCAAAGAGATAAACAGGCCAGCGAGCACTGCTGAAGCACCGAAAGTAACTGCGCCAATCGCCATACTTTCGGGTGTGGATGCAAACCTTCGCGACGTTGCTGCAGGTATAATCAAAAGTGCGGTTACTAGCAGAATGCCAACAATTTTCATAGCTATGGCAACGGTCAGTGCGATTAGCACCATAAAGATAAGTTGGGTGCGCGTGCCGTGCACACCTTCGGCTATGGCTATGTCCTTATTTACTGTCAGCGCGATCAAAGGTTTCCAAATATAGATAAGAGTCACAAGAAGTACCGCAGCTCCTGTATAAATCCATATAATGTCTACAAGGGTGACAGCAAGAATATCCCCGAATAAGTATCCCATGAGATCTATTCGGACTGTCGTCATTAAGCTGATGGCGATTAAACCAACAGCCAGAGCGCTGTGCGATAAGATTCCAAGTAGCGTGTCTGTCGGCACGCGCTGTTGCCGCTGTAGTATAAACAATAGCAAGCTGATCGTAACACATGTAATGACAATGCCGATGGTTGGGCTAGTGCCAAGTAAGAAGCCGAGAACAACGCCGCTTAGCCCGGCGTGGGCTAACGTATCACCAAAATAGGCCATACGCCGCCAGACTATAAAGCAACCCAGTGGTCCAGCGATCAGAGTAATGCCGATTCCGGCTACTGCAGCTCGCATGATAAAGTTTTCTAGCATATTTAAGTTACCTAACCTTGAGCGTCTCGGTCACGGAACCATCTGGCTCGTGATGATGGTCGTGCTTGTGTGAATAGAACGCTAAGGTCTTTGAGGCTAAGGGACCGAAAAGTCGAAGAAATTCAGCATGCCCACTTATTTCATCTGGAGTGCCCGAACAGCACATGTGACCATTCAAACAGTATACCCGATCGGTTGCGGCCATAATGACGTGGAGATCGTGTGAGACTAACAAAACACCGCAGCCAGTTTCTTCGCGCAGGCGGGCAATAAGTTGATAGATTTCAATTGCTCCCTCAGTATCTAAATTTTGCTCTGGCTCATCAAGTACGAGTAGATCAGGCTTATGTAGGGTTGCACGGGCCAGCATTACACGCTGCAATTCTCCACCAGACAGTCTGTGAATGTTCGCATTAAGAAGATGAGGAATTCGCACATCAGCTAAACTATTTTTGAGTACTTTGGTGGGCTGTGGCTGTCCGAGGCTTAGGAACCGTCTTACTGATATCGGTAAGGTTTCATCAAGCTTCACTTGCTGTGGTTGGTAGCCGATACTTATCCCTGTTGAGCGCTGAACATAACCGCTATCCAATTTTTCCAGGCCAAGCGCTACGCGGATCAACATAGACTTTCCAGCACCATTGGGACCGATTAGAGTGACTATCTCTCCACGTCTAACTTTAATGCTGACATTTTCCAGAATACGCCGTCCTCCTTTTGACAAAACTGCATTTTCAATACTTGTGAGAGTTTCTGTCGGGGAGGTTTTATGAGTATGACTACTGGGCATAAGCACGCTGCCTATTGCAATGAGGGCACAGTCCGCGAAGTTCCACAACCTGAGTGTCAACGGCAAATCCGCGTGCAGCGACGGAGGAGGCTAGTGCATCGTTCAATTTTTTGCTCTCTATTTCTACGGTGCTACCGCATTCTTTGCATATGAGAAACCCGGCTGCATGATCATGTTCAGGATGGGAGCAGCCGATGAATGCGTTTAGGCTGGCGAGGCGGTGTACCAATCCATTATCCATTAAAAATTCAAGAGCGCGGTAGATAATAATTGGCGCAGTTCGCCCGCCGTCTTGGTTAAGCTTTGCAAGAATATCGTAGGCGCCGATAGGCCTGTGACTTTCCCAGACCGTTTCAAGTACCCGGCGCCTTATGTTTGTCAGCTTTTTCCCAGTTGTCCGGCACAATCTCTCTGCCTTATCCAGCGCTTCTGTTCGGCACGGGGCGTGGTCGTGATCTGGGTCCGGAAAGGTTGGGGCTTTGGCTTTAGGCATTTAATCTTTAAATAGTAGATCCAGTTTATATAATGTTATAACATAACATTATATCTAATCGTTTATAGAGAAATTTCATGAAATCATGGAGCCTGGCAACTATACTTATAGTGTTGAATTGCCTGACTAATTTTGGGTTAGCTTTGGCAGATGCGCCGCGAGTGGTCGCGTCTATAAGGCCACTTCATTCTCTAGTTTCATCAGTAATGGAGGGCGTAGCCAGTCCGAAATTACTGATCTCAGATAGTAGTTCGCCCCACTCCTATACTCTCCGTCCGTCCGATGCGCTTACCTTGGACCGAGCGGAAATCGTGTTTTGGTTTGGTCCGGAATTGGAAACATTTTTGCAAAAGCCATTGCAAGCTTTGGCCTCTGATGCGGTACAAATTTCTATGGTAGATCAACCCAGCCTTTATGTTTTGCCAGGACGTAATACGCGTGGTGATAAATTAAAAATTCAGGACCCACACCTTTGGCTAGATCCCGTAAATGCGATCGCCATGGTTCGTGTGATCGCAGCGACTATACAGCAGGCTGATAAGGCCAATCATGATCTTTATGTTGATAATGCCGAGCGGATAATCGAAGCGCTTGAAAAGTTGAATGTGCGCATAAAGAGCGACTTGGCGCCCTTAAAAAATATACCATTCATAACATTTCATGATGCATTCCAATACTTTGAAGAGCGGTATAAATTAAACTCTGTCGGATTTGTTTTAACCGAACCAGAGCACATCAGCAGTGCTAAATATGTCAAAGAGATTACGCAGCAAATTGCTGAGCTGCGGCCAGTTTGTATATTTACTGACTCTTACTTCGAACCGGATCTTTTGGAATCACTTGCAAGTGGCACTGATTTAAGGCGCGCAACTCTTGATCCTATCGGTTTTATGTTGAGCCCTGGGCCCGATCTTTATTTCGATTTGATGCAATCAATTATTGATAGCTTTACTCATTGTTTAGGTAGTTTTAGCCATGCTAATTAACCTAAATAAGCTTAGTCTTGTGTCATTACGCCGCTCGTGCCTGTGGTTTGCACTTGTGACTATGTCGTTAGCGGCACAAGTTAGTTTTATTAACCACGAGATTGAGCATTGTTCACACACGGATGCTTCTATGTCTGTGGAAGATTGTTTTGCTTGCTTGTTCTCATCAATAGAATTTGATGCATTCTCGCACGGTGCTATCTCAAAAACTTTCAACCCCGACATCATATACCGTGTTTTTAATTTTCTCAGCATAATAGATTTTCCCACTTCTCTAATACAATCACAGCCACGGGCCCCTCCAGACATCTCCAACGCCTAAAATTTACTCTTTTTACTTTGTGATTATGCCCACCTAATAGAGGGCTAATGTCTGGAGAAGTTTGCAATGAAAAACTTTTATACCTCGATAGGATCGTGCTTTTTATCTCTGATTGTTGTCAGTCCTGCCCTTGCCGAAAATCAGGGGAATATTAATCTTGATGAAATTATTGTTTCGGCATCGCCCATAGAAAAAAGACGTTTTGATACGGTTCAGGGGGTGAATGTTTTAAGCGGCCTTACTCTTGTGGATGCCTTAGAGAATTCGCTAGGGGAAACTCTAAAAAAGCAGGCTGGCGTTACCTCTACTTTTTATGGACCAATTGCTAGTCGCCCCATTATTAGGGGACATGATGGGGGTCGTGTTCTTATTTTGGCAGACGGTATTGGTAGTATCGATGCTGCTGCGGCCAGTCCTGATCACCAAGTAGCAGGTGCAGTTGCTACTTCGGAACGAATAGAAGTTTTGCGCGGCCCTTCAGCTTTACGCTATGGAACATCTGCTGTCGGGGGGGTTGTAAACACTATCGATGGCCGAATTCCAGAAAAAGTCCCAAGCAACGGTTTCGCAGGTTCGGCATTGGGTGGGTATGGAACCAATGCGCGAAACGGATTTGTGAGTGGTGCGTTTGACTCTTCTGCTGGTAACAACTTTACAGTGCATGCTCACGGTGTTTGGCGGAGTAGCCAGAATTATAGCGCCAAGGGATACGCTAGCGAAGAAGCTAAGAAAGAACGCATTTACGGGCGCGTCCCGAATAGTGATGGTGAACTGACGGACGTGACCGGCGGTTTTTCATATATCTGGGACCATGGTCTTATTGGTGCAGCCGTTCAGCAGTTTAACTCGAAATATGGTCTCCCAGGCGGGCATGGCGAGGAGCACGGCGAGGAGCACGGCGAGGAGCACGGCGAGGAGCACGGTGAGGAGCACGGTGAGGAGCACGGTGAGGAGCATGGAGAAGAGCATGCCGACGTGCGTCTTAATATGAAACAGACTCGGATAGATGCCAAAGCTGAAGTAAGAGATCTAACAAGCTTTATTACTAGGGCTAAGCTTCGCTTCACGCACGGAGATTATGAGCATACAGAATTTGAAGGAACCGAAACCGGAACACTGTTTCGGAGCAAAGGGTGGGAAGGGCGATTAGAAGCCACGCATGCCGCGTTAGGACCATTAGAGGGGTCGTTTGGAATACAGGCACGCCGTACTAATTTCTCCGCCGTTGGTGAAGAAGCATTTGTTCCAAAAACAACTACGAATGTATCGTCATTGTTTTTTATTGAGCAAGCTGAGTTTGGTTCCGTGTTATTGGAGGGTGGTGCGCGCCTTCAGCGTACTAGCGTTAACAATTCTGTAGCCGCTATTAAGCGCTCTTTCACCTCGATGGCACTCTCAGCGAATGCGGGGTATGAGTTTATCCCCAATACACTTTTTGGCGTATCGCTATCATGGACAGAGCGTCCGCCGACTGCCTCAGAGTTATTTTCCAATGGCCCACATCACGCCACAAGTTCTTATGAAATTGGAAATAATCTTCTTAGGGAAGAAGAAGCTCTCAATGTGGAAGTCACTCTCAGGCGTCAAATGGGAGGGTTATCCGGTTCTGTCAGCCTCTATACCACCTGGTATGATAATTTTATCTATTCTCGTAGGACAGGTAATACAAAGGATGAGCTGGCCGAACATATATACACAGCTGCTGATGCTCGTTTTACAGGATTGGAGGCAGAGCTTGGTTGGTTGATTTATCAAAGCGTTGACTTCAATCTTTCCGTAGATGGACAAATTGATTTCGTTCGTGCGACTAACTCCAGCTTAAAAAAGCCATTACCACGTACTCCAAGCTTGCAGTACCTTCTTGGTGTTGATGCCGAATGGAGGCGCTTTACTGGGCGCATGGAGATAGAAGGCGCTGGTAGGCAGAAAAGAGTTGCGCCACTAGAAACAGCCACAGGAGGATATACATTTTTTAATGCTCAGTTAGCCTACCAATTTGAACCAGGTTTGCGCTTTGTCATAAAAGGGCAAAACTTAACTAATGTATTGGCGCGCCAACATACATCCTTCGTAAAAAAAGATGCTCCGTTACCAGGTCGTGACATTCGGTTTTATGTTCAAGCAACATTCTGAGGTAAGTTGGAATTTATCGAAGTGCTGTGGTTTAAGGCGTCTTCAATGCGCTGGTAGGCTGACCGCCTCTAACCACAGCACTATTTCTGATGTTCATAAGCCTGAAAACCCTACCAAAACGGGTCATGGTTAAGACATGTTCCGGTCCTTCGCCGATAGCTCGGTAGCGACGTGCGAATTCGGACTCACTAGTATTCTCTGGTAAATGGCAAAGATCTTCAAACTCTTTGCGTGTGCGAAGAGCTCCGGTCCAAGTATTGGATGTCGTGGGTAGAGGCTCATCGATATGGGCGAGTTGCGGTGCTGTTCGCGATAACAAATCCTGGAGAGAGTTAAATGTGGCGGTGTCGAGCTGAAGACGATCCCACTCTTTCGGAATACTAAATGTATCCACTGCGACAATGGCACCACTATCTATACGTGGTGCCATTTCGTGTAGGGTGATTCCAAACTGAGCTGCCCTATCATAAAGCGCGAATACAGATGGAAAAATACCAGGGTAAGCAGGTGGGCCAGGGTGAAAATTATAAGCTGGGCTGGTTAAACGGTTAAGTATATCGGCTGGCACTATTATGTCCGAGCCGAAGGAGATAATGCGGGTGTATTTGGATTGTTGGTCCACGGCGTGCACTATTTCCTCAAGGGACCATGCAAATTCTATACGCAGGTCAGGGGCCACGGATTGAAACTTTTGGGCAAGTGCTGAGGCAAACTCCCGTTGGGTTATGAGAATAATACGGCGCACTTTTGGTCCTTTTTCGGGTGGAAGACTGTGCCAAAGCAAATTGCTCCCTTGAATCTTAATAGCTTAGGCTCTATTTCAAAGGCGTAAACAGGACTGTTTTAGTTCTATATCGCAGATAATAGAGCTTTGGACCTTGGCTGAAGATTAATAATGTTTAAAATCAATAAGTTAACAGATTATGCCACGGTCGTCTTGATCGAGATAGCGAGGAATCGTGCGGTTTGCTCAAGCCAGCGCATCGCTGAACAGACCGGTATTCCTATTCCTACAGTGGCTAAGCTCATGAAGGCGCTTAACAAGGCCGGCCTTGTAGCTTCACAAAGGGGTGCGGGCGGGGGCTACTTTCTCAGTCGCCCGGCCGTCAGCATAACGCTCGCGAATGTTATTCAGGCGGTAGAAGGGCCAATTGCTCTAACTGCTTGTGTCGATACTTCTGATGAACATTGCAACATCGAATCCGTATGCCCGGTCCAAGGAAAATGGAATAGAGCAAACTCTGCAGTAAATGCAGCACTTTCGGAGGTCACTTTAGCAAATATGGTCGAAGATGTTTCTTCGTTTTCTATGTCTGTTCCGACGCCACTTACCGAAGGCGATGATGGTGAAATGAGGAAAAGTTATGGTTGCGACTAAGGAAACAACAGCCGCCGTTCGTGATGCAGAGCATTACAAGTATGGCTTTGTAACAGATATCGACTCTGATAAAGCGCCCAAGGGTCTAGATGAGTCCACGATTTGCTTTATTTCGGCAAAAAAGAAAGAACCAGAGTGGATGACAGAATGGCGACTCAAAGCTTACCACTATTGGATGGAATTAGGTGATGAGGAGCCTACCTGGGCAAAATTAGACTATCCAAAAATTGACTATCAAGATTCTTACTATTACTCGGCACCCAAAAATATGCCGAAGCTAGAAAGTTTAGATCAAGTCGACCCTAAGCTGCTTGAGACATACGAGAAGCTCGGTATTCCGTTGAAGGAACAAGAAATTCTATCTGGCGTAGCTATTGATGCGGTATTCGATAGTGTTTCAGTGGCAACAACGTACAAAAAGAAACTGGAAGAGCTCGGTGTTATATTTTGCCCGATTTCAGAAGCTGTTCAGAAATGTCCGGAGCTAGTAAGAAAATACTTGGGTTCGGTGGTTCCTTATAGCGACAATTATTTTGCAACGCTAAATAGCGCGGTGTTTACAGACGGTTCTTTTGTTTACATACCAAAGGGGCTGCGCTGCCCCATGGAATTGTCCACTTACTTTCGCATCAATGAGCAGAATACCGGACAGTTTGAACGTACCCTGATAATTGCTGATGAGGGATCATACGTTAGCTATCTTGAGGGGTGTACTGCGCCTCAGCGTGATGAAAACCAATTACACGCAGCCGTCGTAGAGTTGATTGCGCTTGATGATGCTGAAATTAAGTACTCGACTGTGCAAAATTGGTATCCAGGTGATGAAAACGGAAACGGCGGTATTTATAACTTCGTTACAAAGCGTGGTGCTTGCCGGGGCCGCAACTCAAAGATCATGTGGACACAAGTAGAGACTGGATCAGCCATCACTTGGAAGTATCCTAGTTGTATTCTTCAGGGTGAGGGGTCTGTTGGTGAATTTTATTCGGTAGCGATAACCAATAATCGCCAGCAGGCAGATACTGGAACTAAAATGATACACCTGGGGCGTAATACTCGCTCTAAGATTATCTCCAAAGGTATTTCAGCCGGCTATGCTGATAATACCTATCGCGGCCTTGTACGCGTTGGGCCGAAGGCAGATGATGCATGGAACTATACGCAGTGTGACAGTTTGTTAATTGGCGATATGTGTGGTGCCCATACTGTACCGTATATTGAGACAAGCAACCCTTCGGCGCAGACGGAACACGAAGCGACTACTTCTAAGATAGGCGAAGACCAGCTCTTCTATTGCCTGCAGCGCGGTATGACGCAAGAAGAGGCAGTATCTCTTATCGTTAACGGTTTCTGTAAGGAGGTTTTGCAGACCTTGCCTATGGAATTTGCTGTGGAAGCGCAGAAACTTGTCGGTATTAGTTTGGAAGGCAGTGTGGGCTAAAGCTCGCGGTGAATGGTCATTCTATGGCATTACTCGAAATCAAAAATTTACACGTATCTGTTGCTGGCAAAGAAATTCTCAAGGGCATTACCTTGAATCTTGGTAGCGGCGAAGTACATGCGATTATGGGGCCGAATGGTTCAGGTAAAAGCACTTTGTCAAATGTTATTGTAGGCCGGGAAGGATATGAGGTCACTGCGGGCAATATACTTCTAGATGGGAAGAACTTATTAACAATGAGTGCAGACGAACGTGCTCTTGCCGGAATGTTTCTTGCGTTTCAGTATCCGGTAGAAATTCCAGGAGTCAGCACATCAGCATTTTTAAAAACAGCAATCAATGCGAAACGGCGGGCTGAAGGCCTAGAAGAAATCGATGCTATGGAATTTCTTAAGCTGATCAAAGAGAAAATTAAGGTCCTTGATATACCTTACGAGATGATAAAGCGGGCGCTGAATATTGGTTTTTCGGGTGGTGAAAAGAAGCGTGCAGAAGTCTTGCAAATGCTATTGCTTGAGCCGCGCGTGGCTATCCTCGATGAAACCGACTCCGGACTCGATATTGATGCCCTAAAAATTGTATCCGAAGGTGTTAACGGACTGCGCAGTCCTGAACGGGCTTTTTTAGTTATTACTCACTATCAGCGGCTGCTTGATTACATCGTGCCCGATCACGTGCATGTGCTGACCGGTGGGCGCATAGTCGCAAGTGGTGGCAAAGATCTAGCTAAAGAGCTCGAAGCCAAAGGCTATGCGAAATATTTAGATTCGGCAGCATAGGTCTGGGTCCAAGTTATGAAGCCATCTGGTCTGATTGACCATCCATTTCGACGTCCCTACACGAGCCGCCTTGGAGTCTTGCCGGGCACTACGAATGCTTGGCTTGATGGTCTGCGGCAAGGCGGAAAAGCGGCTCTGGATAAAGGTCTACCGGGTCCGAAGGAAGAATCTTGGCGTTACACACCTATGCGTTCGCTTGTTAAGGTTCCCTTTATTCCTGCAGCGGCTGCCAACGATGTAGATGTTACAGAGGTTCCGAGTTCTGTGCCATTTATAGAAGGCGCGCTCCGAGTAGTTCTAGTAAATGGTATATTCCGCCAGGATCTCTCGGATGTGAGCTTTGGTGAGGGTGTGAGTGTGCGTGATATGAATTCTGTACTCACATCTTCTGACTTCAGTATGTGGAAAATTCTAGGAAGCTTAGCGCTACCAGATACTTCTCCACTTGCAGCTCTTAATACGGCACATATGGCTGATGGTGTCGCGGTTAGTGTAAGCAAAAATGTGCAGTCTCATAAGGCGCTACATATAATTTCTGTGGGTGCTTCTGGTGCGGAACCTGTGGCTTTTCATCCGCGATTTATTTTTGTTGCAGCACCGGGTTCATCTTTGAAGNTTATAGAATCTCATGTTGGACTACCGGGCCAACCTTACTTTTCCAACCCCGTGATCGAAATCGCTGTAGGNGAGAAAGCTGAAGTTAGGAGATACGTTAATGTATCTGAAGATGACGATGCNTTTCATCTAGCGACAACGGTTGTCAGCGTCGCAAAATCTGGTGTATTCGAGGCATTTCATTTGGGCCTTGGCGGTGGGTTGGTACGCCAAGATATAAAAGTTGATTTTTCTGGTGAGGATGCTTCGGCGCATGTAAATGGTGCGTATGCATTAAACGGAAAAGCTCATCACGATTTTACAACCTTTATGGATCACAGCGTTCCGTCATGCACCTCAGATCAGGTCTTTAAGGGTGTTGTTGATGGAAAATCACATGGAGTTTATCAAGGCCGTATTGTTGTTGCGCGGGGTGCGCAAAAAACTGACGCGCGTCAATTGCATAAGGCCTTATTTCTTTCACGTGGTTCCCAAATAGATTGTAAGCCAGAACTTGAAATCTACGCCGATGATGTGCAGTGCGCTCACGGTGCCGCTACGGGAGAGATCGATACTCATCAACTTTTTTACCTAATAAGCCGTGGAATTGACCACGACACAGCGCGTAAATTGCTTGTCGAAGGGTTTTTGACTGAGGCGGTGGAGCAAATTAAAGATAATGATGTCCGTAATTTGTTTGCATCTGATATTGGGTCTTGGCTGAAGCGGCGTGATATTTGGAGCGCAAAGGTATGAGTGAGCCTATTGTTTCAACCCCTTCTGCTGCTTTGACTTTTGACCCGCTAAAAGTGCGCGATGACTTTCCAATTCTGGCTCAAAAAGTGCATGGTAAAGATCTAGTGTATTTAGATAGCGCGGCCTCGACACAAAAGCCGCAGCAGGTGATTAGTGCTATTGCCCAAGCTTATGGCAAGGAATATGCGAATGTTCATCGTGGAGCCTATTACCTAAGCGAAATTGCGACAACAAATTATGAATCGGCCCGTGAGAAGGTGCGTGCCTTTATAAACGCACGCTCGCTATCAGAGATCGTATTTACTAAAGGTGCTACCGAGGCAATTAATCTAGTGGCAGCGACATATGGCAGAGAATCCTTAAAACCGGGTGACGAGGTGGTACTGACTCAACTTGAGCATCATTCAAATATTGTGCCATGGCAATTACTACGCGATGTTAGTGGTTGCGTGCTCAAAATTGTGCCAGTTGCATGTGACGGTAGTGTTTCGATTGAATCGTTTGCCAAGGTTATTGGGCCTAAGACGAAGATCGTTTCTATTGCTCATGTGTCTAATGTTCTTGGGACTACTCTGCCGGTAAATGAAGTTGTGCAGCTTGCTCATCAATTCGGCGCGAAAGTGCTTGTTGATGGTTGTCAGGGCATTGTCCACCGCGAAGTAGATGTCCGAGCTCTGGATTGCGATTTTTATACTTTCTCTGGTCATAAGTTATATGGACCTACAGGTATTGGCGTACTTTGGGCGCGCTCGGAACTCCTTGAGGCCATGCCTCCTTACCAAGGCGGCGGTGATATGATCGAAACTGTGACTTTCGATAAAAGCGTTTGGGCAGAACCACCGGCGAAGTTTGAGGCAGGTACGCCCCCTATAGTTGAAGCTATTGGTTTAGGTGTTGCTTTAGATTATTTAAACGGCTTGGACCGTGCAGCTGTGAAAGTTCATGAGACTGAGCTTTTAACTTATGCTATGACGAGGCTAGAAGATGTGCCTGGCTTGAAATTAATTGGTACCGCGTCGGGTAAAGTATCGGTTCAGTCTTTTGTAATGGAAGGTGTACATCCACATGATCTGGCGACAGTGCTTGATCGCTTTGGCGTGTCAGTACGTGCTGGACATCATTGCGCTCAACCTCTGATGGAGGCCTTCAATATAACGGCAACCACACGTGCTTCTTTCGCTCTATACAATATTAAAGAGGATGTGGATGAACTGATTATTGCATTATCCCGCGCGCGAGAGCTACTGCTGTGACTGCGGGGACGTCATTGGGTGATGATTTACGCTCTTTGTATCAGGGAATTATTCTTGATCATGGCAAAAGCCCGCGTAATTTTCGTGTTATGGAACATTATACTTGTAGGGTGCAGGGCAAAAATCCGATGTGCGGTGATAAGATCGTGGTTACAGCCAAGCTAGACGTTAATGAAAGGCTTGAGGACATAGCATTCGAAGGTAAAGGGTGCGCAATTTCTATTGCTTCGGCTTCGATGATGACTGAGACTTTGAAAGGTAAGTCTATTGATGCAATGTGGCGTCTGTCGAAGGCTGTGCATGGCTTATGTAAGGGGGAGTTTGATGCGAATGAGGCTAAGGCTTTGCTTTCTATAGATTTGGCTTCTTCGATTGACAAATTAGCGTCTCTATCGGGAGTTCGTCAATTTCCTGTTCGTGTGAAGTGCGCCACGCTACCGTGGCATGCCCTTGCTTCGTGTATTGAGGGTAAAACCCAGGCAACTACAGAGTAGGAAATAATCCGGGTGATTAGGACAGTTAGGTGATCAAGATTTATTTTAGGAGCGTCCAATTATGATGCCGCCGTTTTCACTTCCCGCCGGAGACGGGGAAGCCCCAGAGGAGGGTGATGTAATTTCTTCGGGTGCTCCACGCGACAAAGCTGTGCCGGTTTCGTCCGAGGATGAGGTGGTTGAGGCACTGCGGACCGTTTATGATCCAGAAATTCCAGTGAATATTTACGATTTGGGTTTAATCTATGATTTGCAAATTTCAGAAAACGGTGATGTAGCTATTAGTATGACGTTGACTGCACCTGCATGCCCCGTGGCTGGAACACTGCCGCAGGAAGTAGCCGACGCGGCTGCTAACTTGGCTGGTGTTGGTGAAGTCTCTGTCACGATTACTTGGGAGCCCCCTTGGACACCAGAGAACATGTCTGAAGTGGCTAAAGTTGCATTAGATATGTTTTGAGTGGGATAGTACTTGAATACCTCTTAGAAGCTAGAAGGTTAAATACATGAGTGTGACAGCGAATTCTTCAAGCGGGAATAATGAAAGTAGCGCGGCATTACCGCCGCCTATTAGTATATCCGATGCAGCAGCTAAGCGAATCAAAGCATTGGTGGCAAAGGCAGATAAGCCGGTACTCGGTCTTCGCGTTGGTGTGAAGACTACAGGCTGCTCTGGTATGTCGTATCTGGTTGAATACGCTGAAGAGGCGCGCAAATTCGAAGACCTTGTTGAGCACCAAGGAGCGAAAATATTTATCGATCCAAAAGCGGTCATGTTTTTACTCGGTAGCGAGCTAGATTATCGTGAAAGCTCTTTGGAGAGTGGCTTTGTATTCAACAATCCTAATGAGAAAAGTCGTTGCGGTTGTGGTGAAAGCTTTTCAGTTTAGAGCTTGTTCTATTAGGCATAATTTTTCTAACTAAAGCTAACGATTTTGCCTGATTAAATTCTATAGACGCTCTTTTCGTGAACTTATGTATCTTTCAGGGGCGGCGTAAACAGAATTTTATAGATACATTCATGCTTTGGCCTGAGTTAAGGCGGATAAATATGGAACTTTTTCTTTACATTCTACTCGGTCTAGCTTTGTTTGCTGTTATCCTAGTGTTAACGACAGGCCTTTTGGGCTTCATGGTGGGCGGTGAATTTAATCGTAAGTACGCCAACAAATTGATGCGTCTGCGTGTGGTAGCTCAGGCTTTCGCAGTTATAGTTTTACTGGCTTTGCTATTTTTTAAAGGTGCTATGTTCGGGGAATAATGTAGGCAAGCATGTTATGTCATGACCTGAAGATAGAGCATGAATGAAGTTGTAGTATATTATTTCTTAGCACTGACTATTCAGCGCTTTGACGCTGATATTTAAATTTATCATAACCCTGACTAGTGAAGTCTGCGAGATACTTGGTCATTTCCTGGATGTCTTCTTTTATTTGAAGGAATGCCGGTTTGCGCTGCAGAGTATTTTCTTCCATATAAATACTTCGGTTGATTTCGATCTGAATGGCGTGGATCCCATTGGCCGGGTCTCCATAGTGCTGGGTTGTGTAGCCGCCCGCATAAGGATTGTTACGAATAACTCGATATCCTTTATTTTCTAAAAAATCTTCGACGGTGTCTATGAATAGCTTTGAACATGATAGTCCACACCGATCTCCGAGCACGAAATCTATCTTGCTAGTACGAAGTCCAGTATTCAAAGGTAGACCTTTGGACGGCATCGAATGGCAATCTATCAGCAGGCAGAGCCCAAAGTTTTTGGTAGCACGCCTGATTAAACCTTCAAGGGCCGTATGGTAGGGTTTATAGACTTCATTTATGCGGTATTCGGCATCTGCATAAGTCAATTTACGGTGATAAATTTCGCTGTGCGTAGCAACTATACGTGCGATTGTTCCAAGTCCAGCAGCAACACGGGCTGATGTTGTGTTTGCATATTTGGGTAGGGGGTCCGAAAACATCGCTGGGTCTAGTTCATATGGTTCCCTATTAAGATCTATAAATGCCCGCGAGTAAATTGCACGCAACAGTGGAGCGCCCAATTCAGGAACACTAGAAAATAGTTCGTCCACGTAGCAATCTTCTGATTTGCGAAGGCTGCCTAGGCTAAGAAGAGAGCCATTAACAAATGATTCCGGATAATATGAACCAGAATGCGGCGAAGCAAAAACGATTGGTAATCTTAGAAGTTGGGGTTCCAGCACTTCCAATGGAGCTACTAAAAGTTGCTTACTTGTTGTAAAAGGATATGCCGCTTTCATGATATCTAGGCGAGGAGTAAAGGTGTCGCATACTGCATTTCAGATATGATTTTAAGGCATGCATGGAGGTTATGATAGTACGAAATACAAAGAAGCGCATAGTGACAGAAGAACTCTGTCCGATGACAGCCTTGCCAAGATCAGCCCAAGTCGATAAACAACCGCCCTAGTTGCTGGACGCCCCGCAGTACGGGTGGCTTAATTGAAATAATCGCGGATGGACGGTTAGCTCAGCGGTAGAGCATCGCCTTGACATGGCGGGGGCCACAGGTTCGATCCCTGTACCGTCCACCACTTATCCCACTATTATTTCCTTTCATAGAGCATGCTTTGATATTTACGAATTCCGCATTACCATTCAAAGACTAATGTGTAGAATATGTTTATTATCAAATATTCTATAGAGTAGGAATATAGTTTGGGTATTTAGTGATTTGAAAACCGGATGCGAATTATAAATTAGTGATTTTGAAATAGCTTTCAGTCTGGATGTCATCTTCAGTAATACCAATTACTAGCGTACAAATATTTGATGCGATATATTCCCCTATTAGTATAATTTTAAGTGCCCAAGAGCAAATCGGCTCATATCTAGAGCTAATCAGCGGCCCCGTGCATCTCGTTATAGGGGTCCGTATCCATATCCAATTTGTCACAAATCAGGTGGCAAAATTGCCTGGCCTTTGGCCATGGTTTATTAACGTACATTGCTGATTGGAGTGGACTACATGATAAAACGATCCCTAATGACTGCATTGGTCACTTTTTTCATAGCAGTTGAGCCAACTCATGCCTATGGCAACGGCTACCAAGTGGAGCTGGAGGCTGGTGGACTTTTGCAAAGCCGTAATCTGATGCAATCGCCGAATAGTGCTAGCGCCGCAATGCAGATAGGTAACCGATTTTCTCTTAAGAAGATTCAAGGCTCCGGGCCAAGCCCATATTTACGGATTTCTGCAGCTTATACATGGAACGAAAAGCACCGGGTCCATTTTTTATATGCCCCACTTAAAATTGTCGGTAACAAAAGAATCGATAATAACATTTCATTTCAGCAAACTATATTTCAAGCGGATGGGCAAGTTAGAGCTCTCTACAGGTTTGATTCATACCGTGTCGGATACCGTTATAAATTATATGATTCAGATCCCTGGCAGTTTTGGATAGGGGCAACTATAAAATTGCGCGATGCGAATGTTGCGTTGTCCCAAGGTCTAGCGAGAGCAAACCGCGCTAATACGGGGCCTGTACCACTTTTGAGTGCGTATCTCAGAAAGTCGATTTCGCCTAAGTGGAGCGTCATTTTGGATGCTGAGGGGCTTGCTTCACCCCAAGGACGGGCTTTAGATGCGGCAGCCAAACTACGCTACGAGTTCCAAAATGGCTCAGGTGTGAGTGTTGGTTACCGCACTTTGGAGGGTGGGGCTGACAACAAGAAGATTTATACTTTTGCCTGGATACACTACGGCCTTATAGCTTTCGACTATCGATTTTAACGTGAGGCTGAACTAAGCGCCGATTTTCAATCCGCGTTCTCTAGCACTTTGTAATTTCTAATAGACATTCTATGTTATTTTTGTTCCATAATGTCTTTACCGAACAGCAGTTCGTCGGGTAGAAGCTCTTTAGTTTCGGTCAGTGGTTTGGACACCCAAGTCTCATTTATTAAGTCGCGCCAAGTAATGTTATTGTTGGTGCCATTGCCGCCCCAAGATCCACAGCCAAGAGAGAAAGTTTGGCGCATGCCATTCCATAAGTTACCGCTATTTGACGGTGCCTGGGGCTGGTTGACCATAACTCGAGAAGTTTTAGTGGCATTAGCTAACTTCATTATATTTTCATCACTGGTTGAATATATGCCGCATGAATGACCTTGGCCCTGATAGGCTTGAATATTGTTAGTCAAATGAACCGCTCCATCAATATCTTTGACCTTATAAAGCGCCATAACCACGGAAAGCTTTTCACCGGAGAATGGATATTGAAGGCCCCAGCCAGTTTCTGGAACAATGAAGAAAGCTTTGTTTTCCGGGAGACTAATGCCTGCCATGTTGGCAATCTTTTCGGCCGGTTGGGCGACTATATTAGGATTAAGATGTCCATCTTCCCAGATTGTGTTTTGTAGTTTTATTTTTTCTTCCTGATTTACAACATACCCACCTTTATCCTGAAGTTTTTGCAGCATTTCGTCGTGGATAGGCTCAAGTAGCAAAACAGAATTATCTGCCGAACAAGAAGCGGCTAAGTCTAGAGTTTTTGAAATGCGAATTTTTTCAGCTGCATCATCGAGATCAGCGGTATCGTCCACAGTGACGACTGCATTGCCGACACCTACGCCAAGGGCCGGTGTGCCGCTGGAGTAGGCTGCCCGCACCATGGCCCCCCCTCCTGTGGCTAGTACCCTATCGCATTGGTGCATAAGCTCATTAGTCTTTTCCAGAGAAGGTGTTTCGATGGCGATGACCAAGTCTGCTGGAGCACCAAACTTTACTAGAGCTTCGCGCATTAAATCGCAGATCATTTTATTAGTGAGTTTCGCTCGAGGATGTGGCGCAACAATAATTGAATTTCGGCCCTTGATAGCAGATATGGCTTTAATAACTGGTGTTGCTTCAGGGTTTGTAGATGGTGCTAGGGCACCAATTACGCCCATAGGCTTGGCAATCTTTACGATGTTACGCTCTTTATCCTCTTCAATGATACCTACCGACTTATCATCGATGATATCCATTAGGGTTGCGCGCGTCTTCCGAGAGATTTTGAGAAATTTACCTTCATAATTGCCCAACTGAGTTTCATCCACTGTAAACTGCGCAATTTTCTCAGCCACTCCAGGGCGAGCCACAGCCCAAACTAAAGCGCGAATAAGTTGGTCCACTTGAGCTTGAGTATAATTTTCAATCTGGGCCTGGGCCGCCCGAGAACGTGCAATTAACGCTTTGATTTCAAGCTCTGGCGTAAGAGTATCGGCTTTGTGTGCGGCTGCTTCGAGCGGCATCATAGCGGCTCTCCTCTGGTTATAGTGGTATGGTCAACACTAAATCTATAGTGGTAGAACCTGTCTAAGCACGAGCGGAAAAGGGATGTCAATTCTATACTGTCACTCCCCGAAAAACCTTGAAAATCGACAATTTTTTCCATAAATCGCAGAATCATAGATAATAGATATATGTCATATCACACCAAAGATAGCCGTCGAGGCGGCCCTGGAGATCTAGCGCATGGACTTTAAACTTTCGGATGACCAGAAAGCTTTTCAAGACACGGCTCAAAAATTTGCAACTGACCATATGCAACCCAATGCGGCCAAATGGGATGATGAAAAAATTTTTCCAGTTTCTGAATTGCGAAAAGCTGCAGATTTGGGGTTTGGTGGACTTTATGTCTCTCCAGACTTTGGCGGTAGCGGTCTTGGTCGCATGGACAGTGCCATTATTCTTGAAGAGCTGGCGGTAGGTTGTACGTCAACTGCAGCATATGTTTCCATCCATAACATGGCAGCTTCTATGATTGATCGTTTTGGTTCTGAAGAGCTCAAGCAAAAGTACCTACCCTCGGTTTGCTCAATGGAATTCTTTGCTAGCTATTGCTTAACGGAGCCTTCTTCGGGCTCGGATGCAGCCGCACTTCGTACTAGAGCAATGCGCGAGGGTGATGAATACGTTCTGAATGGTACCAAGGCATTTATATCTGGTGGCGGACAGTCTGACATTTATGTATGTATGGTTCGCACTGGGGATGAAGGCCCCAAGGGAATTAGCTGCTTCATTGTAGATAAGGATGCCAAGGGGCTTAGCTTTGGTGCCCAAGAGAAGAAACTTGGCTGGAATAGTCAGCCGACTTCTATGGTGATTTTTGAAGATTGTCGCATACCGGTCACGAACTTAGTAGGCCGTGAAGGTGAAGGCTTTAAGATAGCTATGGCTGGTTTGGACGGTGGGCGCATCAATATTGCTGCATGTTCTCTTGGGGCTGCGCGAGCATGCTTAGAGGCGGCAACCGATTATGTACAAGAGCGCTCACAATTTGGCAGACCTCTGAGCAAATTTCAAAGCATTCAGTTCAAACTTGCGGATATGGCTACAGAACTTGAAGCTGCACGTTTGATGGTTATGAATGCGGCGGGAAGTCTTGATGATGGTAGTAGTGAAGCAACGAAGCTGTGTGCCATGGCCAAAAGATTTGCTACTGATGTTGGATTTGAAGTCTGTAATTCTGCGCTTCAGCTGCATGGTGGATACGGATATTTAAAGGACTATCCTATTGAAAGGTTCATGCGTGATGCTCGTGTGCATCAGATTTTGGAAGGCACTAACGAAATCATGCGAGTAATTATTTCCCGTTTCCTTTTGCAAGGTTCTGACAGGTCATGAGTGATATAGAGTTCAAAGTAAAAGGAAGTATCGGTCATATACTGCTTAACCGCCCGAAAGCATTGAATGCTTTAACGCTTGATATGTGCGAGCGGCTTTTTCCAAAGCTGCAAGAATGGGCTGTGGATGATATGATAAATGCAGTAATTATTCGTGGCGCAGGCAAGAAGGCATTTTGTGCTGGCGGAGATGTAATTCGTCTTTATGAAGACGGTAGTAAGGGGGGGGCTTATCCGCGCATATTTTACAATATGGAGTATCGCTGTAATGCACTGATAAAAAATTTTCCAAAGCCCTATATTGCATTGATCGATGGTATTGTCATGGGTGGTGGCGTTGGTGTGTCTGTGCACGGCTCATATAGGATTGTCACTGAGCGCACAGTGTTCGCAATGCCCGAAACTGGAATTGGGTTGTTCCCTGATGTGGGTGGGACGTGGTTTTTGCCACGCCTTAGAGGTTCAACTGGTATGTATTTAGGACTTACCGGACGACGATTAAAGGGAGCTGAGTGTGTTGCTTTGGGTTTAGCTGAGGCATTTGTTCCCAGCAACTCTCTCGACGATCTCGAGGCCAAACTTGTGAATGAATCACCAGCAGAGCTTTCACAAATAGTCAGTACAGTCAAAAATTTCGCAATGCCTGAGGAAAGGATTGCAATATCTGCTGAACGCCCTGCGATTGACAAACATTTCGGCCTTGGCTCTGTTGAGAAAATCATTGGGTCTCTCGAATCAGATGGCAGCGAATGGGCGAAGACTCAAGTCAAAACCTTGCGGCAAAAGTCGCCTTTATCGTTAAAAATTACTTTTAGACAGCTCTGTGAAGGAGCCGCTCTTCAATTCGAAGATTGTATGCGCCTTGAATGGCGTCTCGCTAATCGGTTTGCGACTGATTTCGATTTCTACGAAGGTGTCAGGGCACTTTTGGTGGATAAGGATATGAATCCCCAATGGAGCCCGGCAACACTTGCAGATGTTACAGATACAAAAATCAATACATACTTCGAATCCCTGCCGGGGAACGAATTAGACTTAAATGGCATAGTCAGGGGGAATTAAAGTGGCGACCATTGCATTTATCGGACTTGGCAACATGGGCCAGCCCATGGCCAAGAATCAACTTAGCGCGGGACGCACAGTTCGCGTTTTTGACCTATCCGCAGAGGCTGTAAAGGCTATGACCGATGCCGGTGGGCAAGCAGCGAAAAGCCCAGCTGAGGCAGCAGAGGGAGCTGATGCCGTGATCACGATGTTGCCTGCGGGTAAGCATGTGAAGCAGGTTTACATTGATGGTGGTGTGATTGATGCGGTTGGAAAGGGTGCAATTCTTATTGATTGTTCAACAATTGATGTGCTTTCAGCGCGTGATGTGATCGCGGATGCGGGAGCAAAAGGGGTTCTGATGGTGGATGCGCCCGTTTCGGGTGGCGTTGCCGCATCTGAAGCTGGGACACTTACGTTTATGGTTGGCGGCAGTGATGCGGCATTTGCTGCAGCAAGGCCCTTTCTCGGTGCTATGGGAAAAACAATTGTCCACGCAGGACCCGCCGGAAATGGGCAGGTTGCGAAAGTTTGTAACAATATGCTCCTTGGTATTTCTATGATTGGAACATGCGAGACATTTGCGCTTGGCGAGAAACTGGGCATTGATCCAAAAGTACTTTTTGAAATTAGCTCGAAAGCATCTGGACAATGCTGGTCGATGACTTCGTATTGCCCGGTTCCGGGTATCGTGGCCACAGCACCGTCTAATCAGGATTATAAGCCGGGATTTTCTGCTGCAATGATGCTGAAAGATCTACTTCTTAGCCAAGAAGCAGCGTTAACAGCAGGTGCAACGACTCCAATGGGTAGGGTAGCAACCGAAATTTACGAGAAATTCGTTGAGAGCGGAAACGGTGGCGTAGATTTCTCAGGCGTGATCCGTGAACTCTAATGGTTTTAGGGCCTCGAAAGCATCTTCAGTCCTCTTTTCATCGACAAACAAGTTCGCCACAAGAGCAATTTTATCAAAGAGGCGATGGCTTGGTCGCACTTATTCGTGAGCTTGGTAAAAGGTTTAAGAAGAAAAAATCTCTAGAGCAACAAACTAGTGAGTATTTATCGCATTTGCGTGGATCATTCCCAGGCGAGCGTTCGAGCATATTAGCGGCAGCTATGTTGGCGAAAAAGAGCCTGGATTCTACTAGGCAGGTTTCGGTTCCATTTCCAGAGGAATACCTTGATGGGTCAAGAACTATTGATTCCGTCGCGTGCGAGTTTTTACATTCTTATTTACAAGAGTTACAAAAACTGCACGGTGAAATGGTCCGTTTCAATTCTCTCTTCAGTCTCGCTGTAGCAAAAGGATTGAAAACATGGATCGTGTCACTGCACATTCTTACTCGCCCCGAATTACTACCTGAAGGTCGCGAAGCTTGGGCACTTATGTTGCGAGCGGAGAAAGGTGCGGAAGAGGCCTATAGGATGCTCTTGCGCCGGCAGCTCAGTGATGTAGATAAGGCCTACCTAGCGTATCGTCCATTAGTATTTCTTCCTGATGATGATACAGCATGACAATTATAATTAAATATCTAATCCACTCGCGAATTGTGCGCGCTCTTGAATAAATTTGTAGCGTTCCTCTGGCTTACGACCCATAAGCTGCTCGACAAGATTATCTGTCGAGCGCGACTTTCGTTTCGATGATGTATCGGCTAGAACGACCTTCAGTAAAGTTCTCTGTGCTGGATCCATCGTGGTTTCTTTTAGCTGGCTTGGTGGCATTTCGCCCAAGCCTTTGAAGCGGCCCACATCCACTTTGCCGCGGCTATCAAACTTAGATTTAATTAGCTCGTCTTTGTGATCGTCGTTCATGGCGTATGCAGTATTGCTCCGCTGAGTAAGCCGGTATAAGGGAGGTTGTGCCAAATAGAGATGTCCACCCTCAATTAGCGGCCGCAATTCGCGGTAAAAGAAAGTCATCAATAAACTTGCGATATGTGCTCCATCCACATCAGCATCGGTCATGATGATAATCTTTTCGTATCTTAGTTTGCTCTCATTATAGCGATCGCGGATACCACATCCGAGGGCCTCAATTAGATCTTGAAGTTCTTGATTGGATCGCATTTTGTCATCGGTTGCCGATGCCACGTTGAGTATTTTGCCACGTAACGGCAAGATAGCTTGAGTCTCTCGGTGACGAGCCTGTTTGGCCGAACCCCCAGCACTATCGCCTTCTACAATAAACAGCTCTGTCCCAATGGGGGAAGTTTTGGTGCAGTCTGTCAGCTTGCCTGGTAGCCGTAATTTTTTGGTGGCCGACTTTCGGCTGAGGTCTTGGTCTTGCTTCTTGCGAGCACGTTCCCCCGCTCTAGCCACGGCTGTTTCAAGTAAAATTTTAGCGTTTGCGACATCACCCGAGAGCCAGTGGTCGAAGTGATCTTTAATCACTGTTTCAACAAGTTTGGCGGCTTGTACACTGACCAATTTCTCTTTGGTTTGGCCTTGGAATTGGGGGTCCTTTATAAAGACCGAGAGCATAATGCAGGCACCGCCCCACACATCTTCTCCGGTTATTCCCCCAGACCCTTTAGCATTAGTCATCTGGCCGTAGGCCTTAATGCCGCGAAGCAGGGCTGTTCTGAGCCCTTGTTCGTGAGTGCCTCCTTCGAGTGTAGGGACTGTATTGCAATAAGAATTTAGAAACCCTTGCTCATCGTCTGGCCAGCAAAGGGCCCATTCAGCGCGGCCTACATCCTCAGCTAGATCGGCCGTACCAGAAAAGAACGGCTCAATTAACCGCGGGCGGTTATCAAGCACGTGGGTTAAGTAATCCCTTAGACCATTTTCGAAATGGAGTTCTTCTTTTACCGGGGTTTTTTTATCGTCCTTAAGTAGTGATTTGTCGCATGACCACCGAACCTTCACACCCTCAAACAAATACGCTTTTGAGCGCACCATACGGTAGACATTAGCTGGCTTAAAATGGGCCTCATTGCCGAAAATTTGAGTATCGGGGGTAAACCGTATAGTTGTACCCCGGCGATTTACCTTGGGGCCTTTGATCAGCTTAGATTTTGGTTTGCCCCGGCTAAATTTTTGTGTCCATAGCTTTCTATCACGGGCGACTTCTACAACGAGCGAACTAGAAAGTGCATTGACAACACTAATGCCAACACCATGCAAGCCGCCTGAGGTCTGATAAACTTTTCCGGAGAATTTTCCACCTGAGTGCAAGGTGGTCATGATGACTTCAAGCGCTGATAATTTAGGAAATTTGGGATGAGGGTCAATCGGAATACCTCGGCCATTGTCGCGAATCATCACTTTATTATTTATACTGAGGTAGACTTCGATGGTTGTTGCATGTCCGGAGACAGCTTCGTCCATTGCATTGTCCAATGCCTCAGAAATAAGATGATGCATTGCTGCCTCATCTGATCCACCAATATACATTCCGGGTCTACGACGTACAGGCTCTAGACCCTCCAACACCTCTATGTCTTGGGCAGTATAGACTCCGTGCTTAACTTTGCTGTTCCCACGTTTAGTTTTGTGAAAAAGATCAGCCATTTTTGATGTTGCTTCTCAGGACTGTGCCCATTTTTATTGGCGGTTGATGGTTCGGGTCGCTAATTTATACTTCAAGTAACAAAGCTTACCAGTCTAGCCCACCTTAGTTTTTTCAGGCCACGGCCGCCCGGGCCCTCTTGGAGCCATATTACAACCGGCGTAGTTGCTGACCTTACCCGAAAACTCATCATTCCCTAATGCCCAGCCACCTTTGGTAGCTGTTCGTATGGCAGTGACAGTGGTTTCCGAAAGCTCTTCTTTGCAAAAATTCTTGTAGGCATTAGAGCGTGTCTCTGGTGAGTGTCCAAGTCTGAGGTATAGTGCATGAGGGGTGAGTAGAGAATTTTTCTCGCCTTCAGCATTGGCCTTATGACTGGACCATCTATAGCTTTCAGGCTCATTGGCAATACCAGCACGAACGGGCTCTAGTTCTATATAATGGCTGCAAGCTAGAAAATAGATCTCAGCCTCAACAATACAGGCTTTATATCGGCCATCCCATAAACTACCAGAGCGATTGTGAGCTCTGTTGATGTAACGAGTGTAGTGCCAGTTTACGTCGCGCAAAGCTTTTGGCAGCGCCTGCTCAGATTCTGGCGTGACTAATAGGTGGATTTGATTGGTCATCAGAACATATGCGTGAAAGGACAAGCCATGTTTATTGCCGGCGTCCTGAAGCCAGGTGAGAAAGTTTTTTGCATCGTCTGGACCATAAAAAACCTGTGATCGGTTATGACCGCGCTGCGTCAAGTATATGGGCTGACCGGGCAGAAATACTCTAGGGCGTCTTGGCACGATTTTCCCAAAATGAATTTTTAATACGAACTTAAATGTACCAGGAACGTTTAAGAATGTCTAAGGGGAACTTCTTGTGCTTTTGAACGGCCCCAGTTTAGTTTGAAATTTGATTTCATTAGCTATCGCTGGTCGCTCTCTATCCAAAAAATCTGCCACTGCGCCTCTAAAGCCAGAATCTGCAATCCAATGGGCAGAGTAAGTTGGTTTGGGCATGTAGCCTCTCTGGATCTTATGTTGCCCTTGTGCACCGGCCTCTACCCATTCCAGTTTATGTTCGATTGCGTAATCTATGGCGCGATAATAGCAAACTTCAAAATGGAGCATGGGGTAGTTAACGGCTGTACCCCAATTTCTTCCGAATAGAGTATTACCACCTTGGAGATTGAGTGCGCCGCAGACTAAACGATTGTCCTCCTCACCCATAATCAGCACTACTGCATCGCTCATGCGCTCTGACAATAAATCAAAAAAATCCCTCGTAAGGTAAGCTTGCCCCCACTTTCGTTCAGAAGTGTTCATGTAAAACTGGTAAAAAGAATCCCAATGGCGAGTTTTAATGTCATTACCATGGAGAATGTGAATTTTGACACCACAACTATTTGCCTTTTCACGTTCTTTGCGAATACTTTTGCGTTTACGTGACGATAGCTCTCCTAAGAAGTTATCAAAACTTTCATAGCCCTTATTCCTCCAGTGATACTGCTCACCAATTCTCTCTAGAAAGCCAGCATTACCCATAACCTCATATTCATCTTTCGTTAGAAAAGTTACATGAAGCGATGAAACTTTGTGGTGCTGCGCTAATTCCACCATGCCGTTGAGGAGGCCTGTCTGTAAATCGGCTTTGAGGTTATTATCGAGAGCCGAATGCACCAACAGCCGAGGGCCGGTGACTGGTGTAAACGGTACTGCGCATTGTAGTTTGGGATAATAATGTCCTCCGGCTCGCTGATATGCTTCAGCCCAGCCCCAGTCAAACACATATTCACCGTAGGAGTGGTTTTTGAGAAACAGAGGCGCGCAGGCCAAAGTGTCGCCAGATGCATTCTCAATTACTATGTGCTGAGGGTGCCAACCGGTTTTCGCGTTTGTAGAGCCAGAATCTTCCAAGATGCTAAAGAAGGCATGGCGTAAAAACGGATTATCAGAAAATCCGTCAATGCGGGTGCATTTATCCCATTGTTCCGGAGGTACATTACCAATACTTGGCAGCACTCTTATTTTTAGGTCAGTAGTGTCCGGTATAACAGCATCGGGTCGTTCATCGTCCATCGATAAATAACTTTTATTTTTACGCTATTTCAAAAATGGCCTCAATCTCGACACTAGCGCCGAGCGGTAGAGAAGATGAACCCACTGCAGCGCGGGCATGATGGCCGGCATCGCCGAACACCTCCACCATAGTGTCGGATGCGCCGTTCACCACCTTTGGGTGGTCTGTGAAATCCGGGCCCGAAGCAACAAAGCCGGTTAATTTGACGACACGTTTGATGCAGTCAAGATTGCCGTCGCAAGCGACTTTAGCTTGAGCGATCAAGTTGATTGCGCATTGTTTCGCTGCGGCCCGAGCTTCTTCTACAGGGATGGAGTGGCCTACAAGGCCTTTACTTTGCAATGTGCCATCACGCATTGGCAATTGTCCGGATACAAAAACTAAATTTCCGGTTTTAATGAAAGGCACATAGTTGGCTAGGGATGGCGCAGCCTTGGGAAGTTCAATACCTAGTATCTTGAGTTGTGCGTCGACTTTACCAGCCATTGAGGTCTCCCGATGGTTTTAGAATATTATGCACCGGCCATGTCATGATATGGGCGCCGGCATGGCATTTTCGTTATTTCAGGCAACTCTACAACTATAAGGTTGCTAGCCTAGGAGCAGCCACTGGTGGTACCACATGTATCACATTTCAAGCAGGTACCGTTCCGCAGAAGCGTAAAGTTTCCGCAATCAATACATGCATCTCCCTCATAGCCTTTTATACGTGCAGCATGAATAACGTTTCGTTTTGTGCCGGCCATTTCTGTGACACGCACATTAAGTTGCACTTCTTTTTCTGCGAAAGTTTCGGCCTGAGAACTTAGACTTGCTGATGAAGGCGGAGGCGATGGCGATATAACGGTGCCGGTGGAAACGTCCTCCGGTCTTCCAGGCCCGGCTGTCTGCTCAGCACTCATTCGTCCATTATTTGCAGGTGGTTTGATAAAGTAAAGATTCGAAGAGCGTATAAATCCCTGTGAGACGGTTTTCTCAGCTAGTTGCAGAAGTTTTTCTGAGTGCTCGCCGTCACCAATAGCGTCTGGTAGCACATCATGGGCTTCGGCATGTGCAAGATCGTTTCGTCCCAGGTAACTGACCGCTAATTCGCGGAAGATATAGTCGATAATTGAAGTAGCCATTTTTATTGATGAGTTGCCTTCTACTGCACCTGCTGGGTCAAAACGAGTAAATGTGAAGGCATCAACAAATTCTTCTAAAGGTACACCGTACTGAAGTCCTATAGAAACGGCGATCGCAAAGTTATTCATAAGACTACGAAACGCAGCACCTTCTTTGTGCATATCTATAAAGATTTCACCGACCTGACCATCGGTATATTCGCCAGTACGCAGATATACCTTATGTCCACCAACTAGTGCTTTTTGTGTATAGCCCTTACGTCGATCAGGTAACCGTTTGCGTTCACGTTCGACAACGCGCTCTATAATTCTTTCGGCAACAATTTCTGCTCGCCCCAGTGAGGTTGCTGGTGCGGATTGGCTCAAGGTGCTTTCATCTTCATCAATATTCTCGAATAGGGCCGAGGCAAGGGGTTGGGAGAGTTTTGATCCATCGCGGTAAAGGGCATTTGCCTTGAGGCCCAATTTCCAAGATGTCATATAGGCATTCTTGCAATCCTCGACTGTTGACGAGTTAGGCATGTTGATCGTCTTCGATATAGCACCTGAAATATAGGGCTGGGCCGCAGCCATCATTGCAATATGGCTGTGTGTGGACAAGGCACGCTTTCCGCTACGCCCGCAGGGATTGGCACAGTCGAAAACATGCAAGTGTTCGGATTTCAGATGCGGTGCCCCCTCGAGGGTCATTGCACCGCAGACGTAGATATTAGCATTTTCTACCTCTGAGCGAGAGTAACCAAGAGTCTCTAACATGTTGAACGCTGGGTTGTTGAACTGTTCAGGTTTGAGGCCGAGTCTATCAACGCAGAATTCTTCGCCCAGGGTAAATTTATTAAAAACAAATTTAATGTCGAAAGATTGTTCAAGAGCGTCCTCAATTTTTTCAAGCGCTTCGGCATCGAACCCACGGTCTTGCAAAGTTACCGCATTAATTGCAGGTGCGCCTTCCAAAGTTCCACTGCCAATAGCATAGCGGGTTATGTCATCAATTTGTGATTGATTGTAACCCATAGTTTTCAATGCGATGGGTACAACCCGATTTATGATTTTGAAGTAACCACCGCCCGCTAGCTTTTTAAATTTGACGAGAGCAAAATCTGGTTCAATTCCCGTCGTGTCGCAGTCCATTACTAAGCCTATGGTTCCGGTTGGAGCTATGACACTAACTTGAGCATTACGAAATCCATGGGCTGTCCCAAGCTCGAGGGCACGATCCCAAGCTGCTTTGGCAGCAGCTATAAGGGCTGAATCAGGGCAGTTGGCGGCATTAAGAGCCTGAGGCACTGTATGAAGGCTTTCGTATGAATCCTGATGCCCGTAGACAGCTCGACGATGGTTGCGGATCACACGCAACATATGGTTGTCGTTTTCTGCATATCCCTGAAAAGACCCGTGCTCCTCAGCGATTTCGGCCGAAGTTGCGTAAGATTGGCCGGTCATCAAGGCGCTGATCGCTGCACAAACGGAACGGCCCTCGTCACTATCATAGCCAATACCATTCGCCATCAATAGTCCACCCAGGTTGGTAAAGCCCAAGCCTAGTGTGCGGTAACGGTAAGACAAATCAGCAATTTCCCTAGATGGGAATTGCGCCATGAGGACTGAAATTTCCAAAGTTACAGTCCAGAGGCGAACGGCGTGTTCGAATTCCTTTACGTCAAAGGAGCCACTTTTGTTGCGAAATGCGAGTAAGTTAAGCGAGGCTAAGTTGCAGGCCGTGTTGTCGAGAAACATGTATTCTGAACAAGGGTTTGAGGCGTTTATTTTGCCTGACTTTGGACATGTATGCCAATCGTTGATCGTGGTGTCGAATTGAAGGCCAGGGTCGGCACACTGCCATGCTGCCTCGCCGATGCTGTCCCATAGTGTGCGTGCCTTCAAGACCTTTACAGTTTCGTCGCTGACACGCGCCTTAAGATGCCAGTCGTTATCTGATTCAACCGCACGTAAAAAATCGTCAGTGATTCGCACGCTATTGTTGGAGTTCTGGCCAGATACAGTTTCGTAAGCTTCTGAGTCCCAGTCTGTGTCAAATTCGGGGAAGTCGATTCCTGTATAACCTTGGCGGGCAAATTCCAGGGCACGCTGTATTATATTTTCCGGTAACATAGCGCTGCGTGCAGCTTTAATCTCTTTGCGGAGTTGAGTGTTATCTTTGGGTTCGAAGCGTTGATCTGTATCCTCGCCATCCCATTCCCGGCAGGCATTTAAGATCGCGTTCAGATGTTTGTTGGCGATGCGGGAGCCTGCAACCATGGCTGCCACCTTCTGTTCTTCACGCACTTTCCAGCCGATGAATTCTTCAATGTCAGGGTGGTCAGAGTCTAGAATAACCATCTTTGCGGCGCGGCGCGTAGTGCCGCCAGATTTGATTGCACCTGCAGATCGATCGCCAATCTTAAGCCAGCTCATAAGACCAGAGGATGCGCCGCCGCCTGAAAGTTTCTCCCCCGCCCCTCGTAAGGCCGAAAAATTCGTGCCCGTACCGGAGCCGTACTTGAACAAACGTCCCTCACGGACCCATAGATCCATGATCCCCCCTTCATTCACAAGGTCATCAGCTACCGATTGAATAAAGCAGGCGTGTGGTTGCGGATGTTCATAGGAGTTCTTCGACTTAGTCACCTTGCCTGTACGGTAGTCAACGTAGAAGTGGCCTTGCGGTGGTCCGTCGATTCCGTAAGCCCAATGCAAGCCAGTATTGAACCATTGTGGCGAGTTTGGCGCTCCTATTTGCCGAGCCAGCATAAAACGCATTTCATCAAAATAGACTAACGCATCTTCCTCACTATCAAAGAACCCGGCTTTCCAGCCCCAATAAGTCCAAGCCCCAGATAGTCGATCAAATACTTGCCGAGCATCGCTTTCTGTGCCGGTACGTAAATCTTTCTCATCGGTTGCTGTGTGGCGCCAGAGAAATTTTGGAACGCTTTCTTCGCTGATTGGCTTCAGGGATTTTGGAACCCCGGCGCGGCGGAAGTATTTTTGCGCCAGAATATCGCAGGCGACTTGAGACCAGGTAGCTGGAACAATGACATTGCTATGTTGGAATACAATAGTACCATCGGGATCTCGAATTTCGCTCGAAGTCTCTTTGAACTCGATCCCTTCGTAGGGAGATTTGCTACTAGTTGTAAAAAGTCGCGAAAACCGCATCCCGCACCTGATAAGTCAATCCAAACCAAACCGTATTCGGGAAATGCGGGACAAACACCCTTAGCTCCGACCGGTTTCTGGCACGGTGCAAAGGCTCTGTGTTTTCCAAGCTTCCCTTCGGTTCTCTTGCTCCAATATACTATATATTGAGTAATATTGCAGTTGCACCCCTAGATTATGTCTGAAAAACATTTCATTCAATAGTCTTAAGAACTGGCTTTAGGACGTTTACTTGGGATTTATGGGGATATTCGCCGAACTGGACGCCCATCCTAATTACATTCATATTGCGGCCCACAACTGTATGGCCTTGAGATTACTAGACGGAGTAAGCTGCTCATGAGTTTTGGCACATGGCTTTATACGAAAATGCACGGCGATAAAGTGGGCGAGGACGACCACGGTAATGTCTATTATCGCTCAAAAACCCGCAAACGTTGGGGAAACCGAGAGCAGCGCTGGGTTGTCTATAAAGGCGAGCACGAGGCTTCGAAAGTGCCGCCGGAGTGGCACGCATGGCTTCATCACACTACTGATAATCCCATAGAGGCAGCTGCCGATAAAACTTGGGTTAAACCGCATGTCCCCAATTTGACAGGCACAGAAGCTGCCTATTATCCCCTGGGCCACGATTTTCGTGGTGGCCATAGGGCGCCAGCAACAGGCGATTATCAGGCTTGGTCCCCCGACTCCTGATGTCACGGACAGAGCGCCGCGAGTATGTTGTGGGGATTTTAACGGCCGGGATACTCTCTGCTATTCTGGTGTTAGCAGCCTTTGCAAATCGTCAACTTGTCTCTCTGGATGATGGCTTTCTGCGCCTGACTGCGGATTTCGAGCGGGCTGATGGTATCTATGTGGGAAGTCCAGTGCGCGTTGCTGGGCTGGACGTCGGGACAATTTCAAATATGGCCCTAGATGAGCATAACAAAGTTATTCTAACGCTCCAGTTTGATAATCAAGTTCTACTACCTGAGGACACGGCCGCTGTTATTGAAACGGACGGCATATTCGGTTCAAAATACCTAGAGCTTTATGCTGGCGGCGCCGAAGAAATTTTGGAGCCGGGTGGGCATATTTCCTACACTCAGGATTCAGTTATCCTTGAAGACTTAATTGCATTGATTGTTGATCGTGCACGAGCTGCTTCACGAACAAATGCGGCAAGTGATTTAGCTAAGGAAAGTATTGATTTGGAAAATGAGCAAAAATAATGAAACGTAACCCGATTGAAACTGTGCTAGGTGCCGTGGTGCTATTGGTTGCTGCAATGTTTATTTTGTTTGCCTATTCAACGGCAGACCTCAAAGTTGAGAGTGGTTATAAATTAAATGCAGATTTTTTGAAAGTTGGCGGTCTTGTGCGTGGTAGTGATGTACGTATCAGTGGGGTTAACGTTGGAACTGTGATTGGCGAGACTCTCAATCAGGAAAATTTCCAAGCTCGTATAACTATGTCAATTGGCCCAGATATCTCCTTGCCGGTAGATACAGAGGCATCAATTGTTGGCGATGGGCTACTTGGGTCCAAGTACGTCAATCTTATGCCCGGCCAGTCGCAAGAAATATTGAGGGATGGAGAGACTCTTAGGGAAACTAGAGACTATCAGTCGCTCGAAGACCTGGTCGGAGAAATAATTTTCCTAGCCACTAACAACGGCGATGTTGAGTGAGAGTTTCCAGCGGGCGATAGAGCGCTCTAACGGCCCCATACTAGTAGTTATTTTGCTGCAATACTCTACTAGGAAGTGTCCAAGCGCAAACAGATGATCAAGGTGCAATTTTGAAGCATTCAAACGTTGTTTTTGGATTGGTTTTTTGTGTGTATTCGTTTCTCGCGCTAGCGGCTTCCGATGATACCAGTATTACAATGGATACCGTTGTTCTTGGAGCGCTTGATAAGGTGACGGCGAGGGTGAATACGCTAAAAGGCCCAGTTGGCCTGCCAGTTAAATTTGGAACGCTTGAAATTGTTGCGCAAACCTGTGTTACCACACCCCCTGAGGAGCCTCCTGAAAGTGCAGCCTTCGTAAATATTTTTCAAGTTCAGGAAGATAAAGAAAGGCAACAGATATTCGGGGGTTGGATGTTTGCATCGAGCCCCGCACTATCGGCTTTAGATCATCCAGTTTATGACGTTTGGGTGCTTGGTTGCGAAGATAGAATACGCTCTAAATCTGATTGAGACAAAGGCTCTCCAAATTTGCCTTGCCGCGAAAGTGCTGCACTTAGTTTTGTGAGGTAGTCTTTTTGGCTGATTTCTATGGCGCCGAATTGTTTGAGATGGTCTGTGATGAATTGCGTGTCCAGTAAAACGTAGTTACCACGCTTCAAAATGCCAACTAAATGGCAAAGGGCTACCTTTGAAGCATCGTCTGCACGGGTAAACATGCTTTCACCGAAAAAGGCAGCACCTATTGTGAGGCCGTATAAGCCGCCAACAAGTTGACCTTCCTTCCAGGCCTCAACGCTATGCGTTACACCGGCATCGAACAGTGAGCTAAAAATTTCTTTGATTTGAGAATTGATCCATGTATCCGATCGCAAAGATGTTTGCTCAGCACAGCCAGCAAGAACTTCAGGGAAAGCAGTATCTACCTTCACGGTGTATTTGTTCTGCCTAAGGCGCTTGCGAAGAGATCTAGATACGTGAAAGTCATTGAGAGGAATGATGCCCCGTAGCTTAGGTTGTACCCAAAATACATCTTTATCGACGCGAGTTTTTGCCATAGGAAAGATGCCACAAGCGTAAGCCTTGAGAAGTAATGCGGGTGTAATATCGGTCACGAGTCTACCTTTTCACCTTATTGATCGACCAAGACCTTACTTTTTTTCGGTACTTAATTGCGCCACATAATTCTCTAGCCAGCGTATATCATAGTCGCCGTTGATGATGGACTGCTCGTGGAGTATTTGGGTATGTAGTGGGATCGTCGTATCGATTCCTTCAATGACATATTCATGAAGCGCCCGGCGCATGCGCATAAGGCATTCTTGGCGCGTGCTACCCTGAACAATCAGTTTCGCGATTAGACTATCGTAATGTGGAGGAATACTGAATCCAGAAAATAGGCCAGATTCGACCCGGACGCGTCTACCACCAGGGGCGTGATAGCCTGTGATCTTGCCTGGAGAAGGAGTGAAGGTGCGAGAGTTCTCAGCATTGATCCGACACTCCATTGCACATCCCTCGAAGGCTATATCCTTTTGTTCAAAGCCTAGCTCAAGGCCAGCAGAAACTCTAATTTGTTCTCTTACAAGGTCCACACCAGTGATCATTTCGGTAATGGGGTGCTCCACTTGCAAGCGAGTATTCATTTCGATGAAATAAAATTTGCCGTCCTCGTAAAGGAACTCGACTGTGCCAGCATTGTCGTAGCCAATCTTACTCATAGCTTTGCAGACCACGTTACCTATTTCATCGCGTTGTGCGCTATTTAAAGCTGGGGAGGGTGTTTCTTCAAAAACCTTTTGGTGTTTTCGCTGGAGTGAACAATCACGTTCGCCCAGGTGTACTATGTTGCCATGTTTATCACCCAGAACTTGGATTTCTATATGGCGAGGGCAAGCTAGGTATTTTTCCATGTATACCTCGCCATTTCCAAATGCGGCCTGAGCTTCCGTAGTAGCCATCTGGAAAGATTCTTGTAGCTGTGTGGGGCTTTCGGCAATTTTCATCCCTCTTCCACCGCCACCTGCACTAGCTTTGATGAGAACCGGGTAGCCAATTCTTTCTGCGGCCTCAATCGCGGCTTCCCCAGAAATGACAGCGCCGTCAGATCCAGGCACTACAGGCAGCCCACTTTCCTTTGCTGTCTTTTTGGCGATGACTTTGTCGCCCATTGTACTTATGTGATGGGGTGTGGGGCCTATGAAGGTAATACCGTGATCAGCGACAATTTCGGCAAACTCTGCATTCTCAGATAAGAAGCCGTACCCCGGGTGTATAGCATCCGCATTGGTAATGGTCGCGGCAGCAATGATAGCCGCCTTATTTAGGTAGCTATCGCGGGCTGACGGGGGGCCGACACACACAGCTTCATCTGCCAGTCGCACATGCATAGCTTCAGAGTCGGCTGTTGAATGTACAGCCACAGTTTTAATGCCCATCTCTCGGCATGCGCGTTGGATGCGTAATGCTATCTCCCCGCGGTTAGCGATGAGTACTTTTTCGAACATGTGGCCCGTTTAAAATTTATTCAATGATGACAAGAGGCTCACCGTACTCTACGGGCGCACCATTCTCGACAATAATACTGGTTACTTTGCCTGCCTTTGTGGATTTGACCGGATTAAATGTCTTCATGGCTTCTATCAAAGCGACCGTTTGTCCAACTTTTACATCATCCCCAATTGTGACGAATGGTGGTGCGCTGGGCTCGGGAAGTAGATAAGCAACTCCAACCATCGGTGCCTTTACAGTACCCGGATTAGAGGCCGGGTCCATAGGAGCTGAAGGTGGGTTGGGATTTAATGCCAAAGAAGTTGTCGGGCCCGCAGTAACAAGTGTATCTCGTGCTGTGCGAGCGACTCGAATTCTGAGACCATCGAGCTCATACTCAATCTCCGTAAGCCCGGTATCGTCAAGTACCGCTGCTAATTGGCGGACAAGTTCGCTATCAATCTTAGTCATCGACTGTAAATCCTTGGAAGGTTGACTTTGAGAATCCGGCTTGCCGGCTTTTGTGGTTTTGGGTGGTGTCACGAAGCATCTGCCTTTGCGATGAGGTGCGCCATGGCATTCACTGCCAATTCGTAGCCGTATGCACCAAATCCGCAAATGACACCTGTTGCCGCTCGCGCAACAAAAGAATGATGCCTGAATTCCTCTCGTTTGTGTACATTAGACAAATGCAATTCAATTATTGGAATGTCACATGCCAATAGAGAATCTAGAATCGCGACAGACGTGTGAGTATAAGCTGCCGCATTGATAATAATTCCATTGGCTGTGGCGCGCGCATTTTGTATAGCGGATACAATTTCGGATTCATCATTAGTTTGACGAAAATCAACACCTAGACCATGCGTTTTAGCACATCTTTCGGATGCAATACGGATATCTTCCAAGGATTCGAACCCATAAATATCCGGCTCTCTTTCTCCTAAAAGATTGAGGTTTGGTCCGTTGAGTACGAGAATGGTGCGGTTCAATCGTTTTTCCTAGTCTGGTGTAGAATACGAAAGCAAGAGGTGCTGGACAGCCATAATATTTCTATCGTAGCTATTACTGACCTGGCAACAACAGGGATATACCATAGCCTTGGTCGAGGGCAACTAGCGCAATAACCTGAAATTTAAGGGGATTGGTTGCAACACAAGAAGACGCGCTTCATACTTACGCACAGACATATGAACCTCGAGAGCCTAAGAATTCTATGCATGTTATTGTAAACGGTGAGAGTCGGGCTTTGGCTAACGCCCTGACAATTGAGGATTTTCTAAGAGACCTCGGTGTCGATTCGCGTAAGGTGGCCGTCGAACTGAACCTGGAGATCGTACCCAAATCTACTTTTGGCACGATTAATGTCAGGGATGGCGACCGAATAGAGATCGTTCATTTTATTGGTGGAGGCTAGATGGAACCTACCAAGAAAAAAGATTTTTTTGAAGTTGCGGGCCACCGCTTTCGGTCTCGTCTACTGGTGGGAACCGGCAAATATAAGGACTTTGAAGAAACAGCAAGAGCTATCGAGGTCTCGGGTGCAGAAATCGTCACTGTAGCCGTGCGTAGAGTTAATCTGTCTGATCCTTCTCAACCTATGTTGATGGATTTCGTTGACCCCAAAAAATATACATATTTACCCAATACCGCTGGTTGCTATACCGCTGATGATGCAGTCCGTACATTGCGACTAGCTCGTGAAGCAGGTGGTTGGAATCTCGTGAAGCTTGAAGTCCTGGGTGATCAAAAAACCTTATATCCAGATGTTTCTGAAACTCTTAAAGCGGCAGAAGTTCTTATAAAAGAAAGCTTTGACGTGATGGTTTACACATCAGACGACCCTATTATTGCTAAGGGTCTGGAGGATATAGGCTGCTGCGCCATTATGCCTTTGGCAGCACCGATTGGGTCGGGATTAGGAATTCAAAATCCCGTGAATATTCGCCTCATAATCGAGCAATCTAAAGTGCCGGTTTTAGTCGATGCTGGAGTTGGTACGGCGTCTGATGCAGCTATAGCTATGGAACTCGGCTGTGATGGTGTGTTGATGAATACGGCGATTGCTGCGGCGAAAGATCCAATTGCTATGGCGGGAGCTATGAGGTTAGCAGTAGAGGCAGGGCGGCTTGCGTATTTGGCCGGCCGAATGCCTCGCAAGCTCTACGCGGACCCATCATCACCAGTAGGCGGCCTCATTTAGAAGGTTTTCTTTTAGATCCTGCTATTCAGCTAGGTCGTAAACGACTTTAGTGGGCAACTATTGCCGGGTGCAATTAACTTACCCGCAGTTAGTGCCGAACCAATCATGACAAAAAATCTTTAACGTATTGTATTATAGTAATTTATAGAGTGGCACGCAGTTTGCTTTTGATATGAAATATGCCCGTGGTGTGCCAGCGCCAAGATTTCGTATTCGTACGAGTTACTAAAGTATTTGCGGAGATGCTGAGATGAGTTTGCAGGGAACATTCAGTACATCAGTTCAAGCGATGAACACGCATGCACACAAGCTATCAAATATATCGCAAAATATAGCGAACATAAATACCACAGGCTACAAGCTTCAAGGATCTCATTTCTCTACTTTGCTTAGTAGTACTACTCCTTTAAGCCAGGAGTATCTTTCCGTTAAAGCTACTGATTTTCGCGAAGTGGACAAGCAGGGTAATATTGCACCCACAAACCGTGGCTTTGATGTAGCAATTAACGGCCGCGGATTTTTTGTAACAAATACTAATGTTGATGGAGCAGGTGGTTGGCAATATACGCGTGATGGCTCCTTTTTTGGGCAGGCCGTGCAGCTTGCGTCTGACGCCGATGGCGACGGCAAAAATGATGTGGGGACCTTGCTTACTACCGCTAACGGTTCTTATGTGTATGGATGGGCTGCTGATAAAAACGGTGTGATATCTGAGAAAAATACTCTGAACTCTTTAACCCCGCTAGTTTTTAACAACAATAGTATTATTCCAAGCCAGGCGACGTCGAATATTACATTACAAGCAAATGTGGCTGTTAACGGCGACCGTCGCCAGAACGTTGGATTGCCCTATATTGATTTAGCAGGTGTTAAGCGCACGCTGACCGTAGGATTTACGAAAGGCCTGAACTCGGAGTGGGCTCTCGACATGACGGTGCTAGACGCAAATAATCAGCCAGTACCAGTGACATTCGATCCACCGAAAATTAGTTTCGGTGGCATTGGGCAGCTTGTGTCTCCAACAAATGGTCAATTTAGTGTCACTATCAATGAGGGCAGTGTACCGCAAACAATAACTTTAAATCTTTTTCGTATGACCCAGTTAGCCAATGGTTCAAGTTTAGAGCTTCAAAACCTTGATCAAGACGGATTTCTCTCGGGCCGATTGCAGGATGCTTACTTCACTAAAAAAGGTGTGCTTGTAGGCAGTTACTCTAATGGCCAAATTCGCGATCTCTACAAACTGCCAGTAGCTAGGTTTGATGCTGAAAATAATCTTGAGACTCGGAGCGGAAATATTTTTCTTCAAAGCGCGACATCTGGTGACTTGGAACTGACATCTATAAGAAAGGGTACTGGCCGGACTGAGATGGTTGTCGGTGCTCTTGAGCAATCCAATGTAGATCTATCTGATCAATTTGCGAGAATGATTATCACGCAGCGGGCATATTCAAGTTCTGCCACTGTACTGCGCACTGCGGACGAAATGTCCCAGGCAGCGGCCGCTTTGAAAAGATAGTCAAAGAAGCTAAGGGCTTAGAGTTTAGTCGGCGGTCGCGGAACTGCGCATCAATAGCTTCTCGCGAAAAACATCATATACCGTAACTCCAGCGACGGCTGCTATTTCCTTAGCGGACATGCGGGTCTCTTTCAAAAGAACTCGGACAAATTCGGGCCGAGATCGCCATGAACTCATGCGTTTTGATCGCTGATAGACTCGTTTAGGTGCATTCTTTTTACGTTCTGCTGCGGCGATTTCATCTGTGTCCAGCCCTCTCTGGATTGCGTCTTCTAATGCTGCTTCTCTTCGCTTCTTATCTGCTGCTACAGAGTCCTTTTCTAGGTGTTGTTCGCCCCGAGCATTTTGCGCCCACCAGGAGCCAACTGATTCTGACCTAGCAGCACCAAAATCCGACCTAAATCCGGGTTGCCTTTTTGGTCGGCTCTTCGTTTTCTTATTTTCTCGAGGATCTTGCATGCCGGCTGCTTCATGCAAGGTCATTCCGTACGACCCCGCTAATCTGGCAGCTGCATCCAGAGCGGCTTCTCTTTCACCATCATAACTAGTGGAATGAGCGACTTCTAACAGTTTGCGAAATCTCAAACGCTCTTTTTCTGGAAAGCTGGTGTTAGTCATTGAAGGTTAAAGACCCTTGTCTAGGTTATTATTTACGTGCATCGGCTATGAGTTCGAGTAGGCGGTTTTTACCAATGGCACCCGGAACAAGCGTGTCTCCAATAACCAGAGCTGGTGTTCCTTCTATGCCGAGGTCTTGGGCTAGTGCCATATTTTTTGCCAGTACGTCGTTAATTTTTGGATTTTTCATATCTTCTACAAGCTTACTCACATCTATTCCGATGGAATTAGCAATTTTGATGACTGACTGCTGATTTAGTGGCCCCTTATGACTGAGCAAAGCCATGTGTAATTCTTCATATTTCCCTTGCTCATGTGATGCAAGAGCTGCACGAGCGGCAATTAAAGAGCCCTGACCTAGGATCGGAAACTCTTTCATTACCATCCGGAGATTCTTATCTTCCTCTAGAATCTCCTGAATTGCTGGAACCATGGATTTGCAATATCCACAATTGTAGTCGAAAAACTCGACGACGGTGATATCACCATCAGGGTTTCCGATAATTGTTCCTTCAGTGGGATTGAGTAAAGCAGTTTTATGAACCGTTAGCGCTTGTGCCTGTTTTTCTGATTTTGCTCGTTCTTCACGTACTTGTAGCGCCATGATTGCTTCAGAAATAATTTCTGGGTTTTCGAGAATGTACTCCCTAACAAGCACTTTTAATTCTTCGCGTTGATTATTAGAAAAAGCACTCTTGTCTTGTGCACAAGACGGTGCCGCAAGAAAGTTTGCGGCTACAAATAGGAGCAAAAATTTAGTCGACTGCTTTATCTGAAGTTTGACCTTACTTTTCATTTTTATTCCTTTTATGCGCTGATAACTGGAGGGGCTAGAAATTTTAGCAAACGTGAAGCCGTCAATCTCAAGTTACCTCCGCTTCATATCTTCCTTATAATTCTTCGCTACAATTTTAATGTCTTGGAGCCGGTACCAAGTCGGCGTTTTTTTATCAATGTATTTTTCGGCTTCTTCTGTGTAGCGCTGAACCTCTGCAAATTGGCCTAGAAGTATTGCGCGTTCGGCGGAAGCGTATGCTGACATACCAAGATTATCATCATATGCATAGGAACGAGCCAGCATGTCCCATGCAGCTGGATTCTCCGGTTCAATAGTTAAAGCGCGTCTCAGGGCTTTCTGGGCCTTCTCAGAGTAGTTTGCTGTTGGGCGCTGAGTCATTGCATGCGCCATAGCTATTAAAATTTCCGGAGCATCTGGGAGGTACTCAAGAGCTTGGCTATATGCGACAACTGCCTCATCTATATCACTTTTACTGAGCAACATATCACCTTTGATTTGCCAGAAGTATGGATCTTCGGGCTCGTCTATAAGTAGGCCATCAATAAGCGGAATAGACTGATCAAATTGGCCACGGCGATAGTAGGCAATTGCGCGTGCATACCGCGCTTCTATGCTTGTATCAGATTTCGGATATCTCTGCAGTGTTGTGATTTGTGGCTTTAGAAAGGCAAAGAGCTTGGCAATCATGCGTCGGTGTTCGAGCTCGAACCTCGGGTTTGGGGCTACTTCAGAGTAGGGGGACCGTTCAATCGCAGCCCTTATTGTTGCCATTCGGTCGCGGGTGAGAGGATGGGTCCGCATATATGGGTCTTGAGAGGTGGAGATAAGCATTTCTTGTCCCGCCAGTGTAGAAAAAAAATCGTAGAGTCCTTTCGCTGACTGGCCGGTCTCTTCTAATGCTTGAATGGCAAACTGGTCCGAACTGTTTTCTACTGATCTGCTGAAGCTTAGCATTTTCCCTAATGCAACTTGCTGTCCGCCCATAAAAACGGCGAGACCAGCATCTGGATTACCACTCGCTACGCCAGCCGCTACACCAAGTAACATTGCGAGCATTGAGATTCCGCTAGCCTTTGCCATTCCATCAGTTGTTGTTACGGCATGCCCTCCGGCAATGTGCCCAATCTCATGTGCCATCACACCGATAACCTCGTTTGAGTTTTTAGTTTTGAGCAATAGTCCAGTATGAAAGAACATTCGATTTCCGGCTGTTACGAAAGCATTCAGGCTATCGTCTACGACCATGTGTATGCTGATGTTATCTGGTGGTATGCCGCCTGCATTGAGAATAGGACGGGCGTAAGCACGCAATGTATTCCCGATTTCAGTATCGCTTAGGATAGCGCCTCTGCCGAAATCTTGAGCAAATGCCTTGTGTATAGGAGCCATTAATATGCCAGCAATTGCTAGGATACTTGCCGCTATTACAACGCAGACATTAAGTGTGTGCGAGAATGGCTTAATCTGTCCTGGGGGGGGCAGCCAAAATGATTTGGAAAAAATATGTGTCACGGCTCTTAATATTATGGCTTCAAAAAAACGTTATATAGCATGGATTTCGTTAATATAGTGGTCCTCGCCACCATTTAACCTACGGTAATAGTTGAATGTCTAATTTTGTTACCCACTTTCACACTACCTTATATTTAGCTGATGCGAATACGCACAAATTGTGGGAATTTTCAGCTCGATGTTTCAGATATTTAACAATTATTCTTTTTTTGTCAGCGACTTCAATGCTTGGAGCCTGCGCGGATATACCAAAGATTCGTATCGAAGTTGGAACTTTTGCGACAGTTCCAGTTAGGCACGAAGGCTTTATTGTAGCCGGAGAACCCCAGGCCGCGCTTGTTGCTCATAATATTCTGCAAGAAGGTGGTAATGCAATTGACGCTGCCGTTGCCTTAGGGTTTTCGCTCGCCGTAACACTACCTTCATCAGCGGGCTTGGGGGGGAACGGCGCATGTATAGTTCATGACTTGTCAGCCGGTTCGGCAGAGACATTAGATTTTTTATTGCGTAGAAATTCACCCTCTTTGGTAAGTGGCTTATTTTCATTGCACGCGAAATATGGATCTTTGCCTTGGTCACAGATTATTTCACCTGCAGAGAATATGGCAAGATTTGGTCACTTGGTGTCGCGAGCCTTGGCGCGAGATTTAAAACTTTACGGATCAAAGCTATTCAACGACCGTATGGCCATTGAGCTTTTTATGACGGCTAATAGAAATATGCTAGAGGCTGGCGATCAAATGCGACAACCTCTATTAGCGTCTACATTGGGAGAGATAAGAGCAAATTTGCCTTATAATAGCCGATACATTCAACTCGAAGATGACATGGTTATCTCTACTGACAAAGCCGGAAGATCCGAGATGGATAATGAGCCTGAGGCACAGGTTCCTATTTGGACCTTAGTTGATGGGCGCCGCGATAATGGCATTCAGGCATTTTCGTTTGAGTCAAAAACCGATGAGACTAACGTAGTAGAATTAGTAGTTTCAGAATCCACAGAGTATATCGTTGCGGATGGAAAAGGAACCACTGTGCTATGTATCTTAACAATGGGTTCACCTTTTGGCCGGGGGTTGATATCGCGTAAACAAGGGTTTTTGATAGCGGCAAAAAAGGCGGATGGTCATTCGCACTACCCAAACTTTTCGATGTCGGTTTTAGTTGATCTCCGTGAGAGACACTTATCTTTCGCCGCAGCGTCATTTGGTACTGGTGCTGGTGTGAAAGTTTCGCAGGCGATAGATGGGCTCAAAAATAATAGGCTTAGTCCTGACGAAGGCAGTAGTTATAGCAATTTAGGTGAGTATGAGCGGGGTGACATCAGTATGGCGTATTGCGATAAAAGAATACCGAAGGATCGAGTAAGCTGTCAGGCGTGGGCTCGTTCCACTGGGTATGGCTACGCAGTAGTGGTTGATACGGTAAAATAAGATGGTTTTGAAAGCCTCTCTCCGCGGTTTAGTTCCGCCATTCATGGCGATGGATATGATGCGCGAATCTGCCATGCTGGAAGCTCGTGGGCAGAGTATTATACACCTTGAGGTGGGACAGCCATCAACCGGGATACCGAAGAGAGCTGCACTTCGCATTAGTGAGAGTCTTAGTAATGACGTACTTGGTTATACCGTGGCGCAGGGATTGCCAGCTTTAAGAGATCGCATAGCGCAGCACTATCTGGATACTTATGGCGTTACAGTGCCCGCCAGTCGCGTATTTGCAACTACAGGTTCGTCAGCTGGTTTCATTTTAGCATTTTTGAGTGCCTTTGAGGTAGGAGACCGTGTCGCATTAGCTTCGCCCGGCTACCCGGCCTATCGCCATATTTTGACATCTTTGGGTATGGTACCGGAATTGATCTTGGCTGACGCCACTACTCGTTATCAGCCTACTGTCGATCACCTTAAGAGGCTTCACTCGCTTCCTGATGGTTTGATTTTAGGTAGTCCCGCCAATCCTACTGGTTCTGTCATACCCACAGAAGAATTTTGCGAGCTTGTAACATACTGTGACCAGCACGGAATTAGGCTAATATCAGACGAGATATATCACGGCATAACGTATGGAACTGATTCGGCCACGGCAGCAGGATTGGCAGATTCAGGATTTGTGGTTAATAGTTTTTCCAAGTATTTTAGCATGACAGGATGGCGCTTAGGTTGGCTGTTAGTCCCGCCAGATCTCATGCGGTCATTAGAGTGCCTTGCACAAAACTTATTTATTGCTCCGCCCACGTTATCGCAACTTGCCGGTACCGCTGTTTTTGAGTGCCGCGACGAGTTAGACGCTAATGTTCAGCGCTATTCTGCTAATCGTGATATTTTACTGAAGAGATTACCCGAGTTAGGTTTTGATAAATTTGCACCTGCTGATGGTGCTTTCTATGTGTATGCAGATATTTCGGCTTTCACGGATGACGCCGAATCCTTTTGCAAGCGCATGCTACATGAGGCTGGTGTTGCGACGACTCCAGGCCTCGATTTTGATCCGGCGCGCGGGCATAAATTTATAAGATTTTCATTCGCTGGAAGCTCGGGCGATATGGAAGAGGCCTGTGCTCGCTTACAAACTTGGTGCGAAGGGTTAAAAGTATAAAGCTGATCATGGCCTTCGCTCTTTAGTGTTTTAGTGGCTATACAACTAGGATTCGCCAGAATTTTGCCACCATCCGCGACGAGGAGGTGTTGTGGTCGAAGGCTTGGTGTCTTTTGGTGGTGGCGAAGAGTCCTTCGGAGTGGTTTGTTGGCTTGAAGGGCTATTCTCCTGTGCTGTTTTGACTGAACCACGCTTCCATAAATTCCGGATCAGTCGTGATGGGCTGCTCGATCCGGTATCTGTGCTACTTTTATCTGAAGCGGGAGGTACTTTAGTATTGGTTGAAGTGTCTAGGTCGGGGGCTTCCCCGGTTTTGTTTTTAGTGCTGTCAGATGCAGCCTGCTGAGCTATATCCTGGCTAGCTGATGGTAACGAATCTGATGAAGTGCTATTTTTTTGTCGTTCTTCTGAGTGAGTGGTTATTTCACCTTCTTTTGCATTGTTGCGCCGGCGTCGTCCCCCACGGCGTCCGCGCCGGCGTCCGCGTTGGTTTTGCTCATCGCGGGGGGAAGCTGGAACAACTGCATCTAGTCCTTCATTTTTGACGGCATCTTCGTTTGGTTGCTCCGCATCATTTGTGCCTACATTATTCGCAGCAACATTATTTTCGCTAGCTTGGGATTCTTTGTCTCCATCACGAGGCTCACGGCGCCTACGACGGCGACGGCGGCGCTTTCTAGCAGGCCCATCCTCTTCGTCGCTACGCGCTGTTCGATGACCTTCTTTATCATCGGTAGATTGTGGTGTCGAAACACTTTCTTCAGCTGGGCTTTCTGGATCTTTAGGCTGTTGTGTTTGTGGGTCAGATACATCCTCACCAGCTCTGCGTATAGCTTTCACGCGTGCAAGTCGTATCTCATGAGGAACAAGCGACGTATCGCCTAGAATAAATATCTTAATACCATATCGGGCTTGGATGCTCGCGAGAGCTTCTCGTTTGTAATTTAGGAGATAGAGCGCGACATCCGATTGAACTGTGATTGTGATTTCGCTAGACCTGTGCCTGACACCTTCTTCTTCTAGCACACGTAAGGAATGAACCGCTGCCGACTCTGTAGAGCGCACAAGTCCGGTACCTGTACAATGGGTGCATGTACTGAAATTGGCTTCGATAAGACTAGGACGAAGGCGCTGCCGCGATAGCTCCAGTAAACCAAAGTGACTTATTCGCCCCACTTGAATGCGAGCCCTATCGGCACGCAAGGCTTCTTTTAATCGGCGTTCAACTGCGTGGTTATTACGGTTCTCGTCCATATCAATGAAGTCGATAACAACCAATCCAGCAAGATCGCGAAGGCGTAGCTGACGTGCAATTTCTTCCGCAGCCTCCAGGTTTGTTCTGTAGGCTGTCTCCTCAATATGCCGCTCTTTTGTTGAGCGCCCTGAATTAACATCAATGGCCACTAATGCTTCGGTTTGCGCGAAAACTATAGAACCACCAGACTTGAGTTGAGTTGATGGATTATTTATCGCCTCCAGCTGTGCCTCAACCTGATAGCGGTGAAAAAGAGGAATCGTTACATCTTTATATTTTCGAACTTTCTTAGCATGACTAGGGGTAAGCATTTTCATGAAGTCTTTAGCTATTTTATATCCCTCTTCACCACCAACCCATACCTCTTCGATATCTCTCGTGTAGATATCACGAATCGCACGTTTTATTAGACTAGCTTCTTCATGAATAAGCGCTGGAGCACGTGAAGTCATAGTGACTTCACGGATATTGTTCCATGTTCGCTGTAAATACTCATAGTCACGCTTGATCTCTGCTTTATTGCGTTCCGCACCCGCTGTTCGCAGAATGACAGCCATATTTTTGGGTAGTTCAAGGTCGCCAACAATGGCCTTTAGCCGCCGTCGATCTTGGACACTGGTGATCTTGCGCGACACGCCACCACCACGTGCTGAATTTGGCATAAGAACGCAATAACGGCCGGCCAGAGATAGGATCGAAGTAAGTGCCGCACCTTTATTACCACGTTCCTCTTTGACTACCTGAACTAACATGATTTGGCGGCGTTTGATCACCTCTTGAATTTTATAGTGCCGGGAGGCTAAAAAGCGTCGACGTTTGTGGTCTTCATCGTCTGTTTCATACTCATCTTCGCCGCCGACTATTTCAACTCCGGCTGCTTTGGCAGCCTGGGTTGGTGAAGGTGTGGCTTCTTCACTTCCTGCGCTTGCAGCGTTGTCATCAACGAGTGACTGCCCTGCTTCTGTTGACACAAGGCCATCATCATTATGCTTGCTGGCTGGAGCATCGCTTGTGCGGTCAACCGGTAAATTTGAGGGGCCTAATTTTGTATTAGCGGGCGGTTCGGTAACGATGCTGGGGTCTGATGGTTCTGTTTCATTTATATAAGGGTCATCTGTAGACGATGAGCTTTCATTAATATCACTTGTAATCGCCGGAACAGTAAATTCTAGAGGAACAGCCGGAGTTATTCCTGTATCCGAGCTTATAGATTCTTCTTCGTTTTCATGCTTGGTAGTACTTGTATCCGCCAAGTCGTTGGGCTGGTTATCTTCTTGTTCATGATAGTCTTCCGCACTAGCGCCATGCGCTTCATCCTCGTCATTACGAAGATGGACATCGGCAAGTAATCGCCTGCGGTCTGCGACCGGTATTTGGTAATAATCGGGATGAATTTCGCTGAAGGCGAGAAATCCATGACGATTCCCACCATAGTCTACGAAGGCCGCCTGAAGAGACGGTTCGACCCTTATAACTTTAGCTAAGTAGATATTACCTTTATTTTGCTTTTTTGTTGAGGTCTCGACATCAAATTCTTCAAGGCGAGTTCCATCTAGCACCACCACCCTGGTTTCCTCCAGGTGTGTGGCGTCGATTAGCATTCTCTTGACCATTGTAAGACGTTCTCCGTAATGCCGCTGTGCTCGCGCGGGCGGGGAGGATAAGCTCCCGGGGCGCGCGTCCGCGGCAGTTAATTATGACTAGAGTGCCAGGCTGGTCCCTTAGAGAACGCCGCTCACTGTCACCGTATATGCTGGACGTACGCGCCTGCATGGTGCAGGTGGCACGGTCCTTAGAGCAACGGCGTTGAAAGGCCAGTGTCGGCACTTGGGGTCCCCTGGTGTTTAACCTTTGGGCTGTTAACAGGCCAGATGGTCTATTCAGTCCCATTGAGATAGGGTCGCGGTTTCAATGCTATGCCCATAAATATAAGGCATTTTTGCTAGGGGAGCGCCGATCCCAGCATTTAGTCAGGATATCTAGGCGGCACCCGCAGGCATGCGAAAAGCGACCACTACGTGGATAGAAGATAGCCGCCACATTAGTCATGTGACAACGCTTAATTTTTGTGCAGAGCGGCAAATTTTAAGGTGGCCTGCCCTGACGCTCATCTCAGGTAATATTCTTGCCCTAATTACCTTTATGAGTATATAATATTTAGAGTCAATGGGTTTTAGTCAATACTTGAAGTTTTACATGCAAAAACCGTTGGATCTGAAGGGTAAAAAGGCTGTGGTTGCTGACCGGAATAGGCCTGCAACAAACCTGGGGTTTAACCTACTTCCTCAGTCTAGCCATGGCATCGTTGTGGACCGCAGATTTGTAGTAACTAGTGGATCAGCATTACTTCTGGCCCCATCGCCCCTGGTTCTAGCCTCAGGTGCTGCGTCCACTATGCGCCTGCATGATCACGGACCATATACCCGCCTTGTATTGGAGTTATCCAAAGGTGTTGAGTTCAGCATCTTTCAACTTGGCGAGCCCTATCGCATCGTTGTCGATCTGCCAGAACTCGATTGGGCGATAGTCGGTGATGCAGCTACTGAAAGCACGGGTTTGGTGAAGACAGTACGCTATGGTTTGTTTCAACCTGGTAATGCCCGTATCGTTATCGATTTAGCGCACCCCTCTGGCGTTAAAAATGCTTTTGTTCTTCCGCCAACTGGTAACACCCCCTTCCGCTTCGTCCTCGATATGGAACCCGTGTCTCGTGAAAGTTTCATGGCAAATGTTGGTCAGCGTCACCGCAAAGGTGCTTTAGATATGGCCAATGTAAAACCAGATGCTGAGAGGACAAATAATCAGGTCAGTATGAGCCGGACCGATGGGGTGCCCGGTACTGATAGAAAAGCGTTGGTCGTGCTGGATCCAGGGCATGGGGGTGTTGATCCAGGTGCTATCGGTGTGAGTGGGATATATGAAAAGGTGATCACTCTCGCAGCTGCCCGTCAACTAAAAGCCTTGCTTGAGAACACCGGGCGTTACGATGTCATTCTTACACGTGATCGCGATATCTCGCTTGCGCATAGAGAGCGGCGCGAAATTGCGCGCCGAGTGCAGGCGGATGTTTTTATGTCTATACATGCAGATTCCATAGGGAATAAAGATGTGAGAGGGCTTTCAGTTTATACGTTGTCCGAAAAGGCTTCGGATAAAGAGGCTGCTGCTCTCGCGGAGCGTGAAAATAACGCTGACCTTATCATTGGTATGGATCTGTCGCGGGAAAGTGACGATGTTCGCCATATCCTCGTCGATTTAGCTCAGCGAGAAAGTATGAATTTAGCGACGAAGCTGGCAACGAAATTGATTATACAATTACAGCGTGACGTTAAGCTGCTGAGAAATACTCATCGCTTTGCGGGTTTTGCGGTTCTCAAATCTCCCGACATACCCTCTGTTCTTATTGAAATGGGTTACTTGTCCAATCGGGAAGATGAGAGGGCTCTGAGACGGCCTCAATATCGTAAAAAACTAATGGCAGCTGTCGCGAGGGGCCTAGATGATCATATTGGCGTCGCTCAAAGCGCAAGGACGCTATAGCTAAAGTTTAGGCTAAATATTGCCGCAATTGTGGATCATCGTTTATGTTTGATGGGTGAATGTTGGAGATAATGAACGTCTCTGGGGAATCGCTGTTTGTCGCGTCAAGCTATAAAATGAATTTTCGAATCTGCGAACAGTTGTCCAATCATTCGCAGTCGATTTGAGGGCCGGACTTTATATGAAACAGTGGCTGAAAGTTCTTTTTTCCGCGGGAATTCTGAGCGTCTTTATTGGTGGCATAGCAACACTTGTTCTTTTCTACCATTTTAGCAAAGGACTGCCAGATTTTGGTCAGTTGGCTACGTACGACCCATCGGTTATGACGCGTGTCTATGCGGGAAATGGTCGGCTAATAAAGGAATACGCCATTGAAGAGCGTGTTTTTGTTCCCATCGAGGAAGTCCCAAGTCGAATTATCAATGCCGTCGTATCCTCCGAGGACCAACGCTTTTTTAGCCACCCGGGCGTTGACCCTATTGGCTTAGCTCGGGCAGTTTTTGTAGTTATCGGCGAAAAGTTGTCCGGCTCAGGCGGTAGGATGAAAGGGGCCTCCAGCATCACTCAGCAGGTTGCGCAGAAATTTCTATTGGGACGGGAATACAGTTTTGCTCGAAAAATTCGTGAAGCCATACTTTCTCTAAGGATTGAGCGGGCATTCACTAAAGAGCATATACTTGAATTGTACTTGAACGAATCATATTTTGGCTACGGAGCCTATGGAGTCGCATCAGCGGCACTGAATTATTTCAACAAATCTGTTGATGAATTAACCATCTCTGAATCGGCCTTTCTTGCTGGAATTTTGAAGGGTCCGAATAATTATAATCCTGTGCGCTATCCTGAGGCTGCAACCATACGCCGGAATTATGTCATTGGCCGTATGCTTGAAGATGGTCACATCACGTCAAACGATGCCCTTTCGGCAAGAAATGAACCGATTGTGTCGCGTGATAGAGATGAAACAAAAATGGTTGGTGATGCCGACTATTTTGCTGAGACTATACGCCGCGATCTTTCACAACGTTATGGCGATAAGGCGCTTTATGAAGGCGGGCTATCCGTACGAACGTCGTTGGACCCACGCTTGCAAGGATTTGCTTCTAACGCATTACGCTCCGGTTTAATATCATACGATCGTCGGCATGGCTGGCGGGGACCCATTGTAAATTTGAATGCTGGAGATAAAACGCTAGCACAGTTCGAGTCTATTGCGAGCCCTGTTGGTTTAATGCCAGGTTGGACCATCGCCTTAGTGCAGACAGTGAGCACTGATAACGCTTCTATTGTGTTGCGTGATGGCCAAGTAGGGAGCATACCGCTTACTGAGCTTCGTTGGGCGCGCGAATGGTTGCCTGATCAGCGAGTTGGCAGGGCTGTGAGTTCGGCCTCACAAGTTTTGGAGTCCGGCGATGTGATAGTTGTGGAGCATATTACCGAACACTCAGACGGAAAATCATATCCCGAAAACACGTTTTCTCTTCGCCAAATTCCGAACATAGATGGTGCCATCGTTGCAATGGACCCGCATACTGGCCGGGTATTGGCAATGGTAGGCGGGTTTTCATATGAAAGATCGCAGTTTAATAGAGCTACGCAGGCTCTTCGCCAGCCAGGTTCTGCTTTCAAACCTTTTGCCTATCTTGCCGCCCTCAATGCTGGCTTTACACCATCCACTTTGGTGCTAGATGCACCTTTTGTCGTGGACCAGGGCCCTGGATTACCAAAGTGGAAGCCGAAGAATTATTCTGGGGAGTATATCGGCCGGGCAACGTTACGTACTGGTATTGAGAAATCCCAAAATTTGATGACGGTTCGTCTCGCACAAGCAGTTGGAATGGACGAAGTTGCTGAGGTGGCTGAGGCATTTGGAATAGTGGACCAGTTACCTCATAATCTCTCATCATCCCTTGGGTCAGAAGTCACGACAGTGCTTCGTTTAACAGCCGGTTATGCCCAGTTGGCTAATGGTGGGCGCAAACTTGAGCCGACATTCATTGATCGTATTCAGGACCGCAGCGGTCGCACCATTTACCGGGCCGATGATCGCATGTGCATAAGCTGTCAGGGTGAGCCCTGGGAGGGCCAAGAGCCTCCTCAACTATCAGAAAATCGAGATCAATTAGCTGATCCTGCTATTGTGTATCAAATGGTTCATATTCTCGAGGGCGTTATTCAAAATGGAACAGGGCGGAGTATCAGGGCGATCGGTAAACCGATTGCGGGGAAAACGGGTACTTCAAATGATGCTTTGGACGCCTGGTTCCTGGGATTTTCGCCAGATCTCGTAGTTGGTGTTTTTACAGGATTTGATGATCCACGTACCTTAGGCCCTCGTGAGACTGGAAGCAGTGTCGCTGCACCTATTTTTCGTAGCTTTATGGCTAAGGCGCTAAAAGAGAAGCCCGCGAAACCATTTTCCGTGCCGTCAGGTGTAAGCCTTATCCGTGTTGAGCATGACAGTGGACTACCAGCTCAACCAGGTGATGAATATGTGATTTTGGAAGCTTTCAAGGCGGGAACTTCACCGAGTACTCAAGCCGCTATTATGGGTGGATCAGACGAGATGGATGTAGATGGGGAATCTCCTAATCAACCTAACGCGGGCGGCCTATATTAGAGCGGGCTTTGCCATTCTGTTGTGCCATCACTTCTTGTTTGCCCAGGACAAATTCCTTAAGTAACCTGAAGACCTAAACATAGGTGGTAGATTATTCATGCGAGCTGACATCGAATCAAAAGTAAAAGATATTAATCGGTCATTGGCTTTGCTCCGGAGGCATCTTTGACTGGGATCGAGCGTTGCTTCGCCTCGATGAATTAAACGCAAAAGCCGAAGACCCTGATCTTTGGGATAATCCAGTTGATGCACAAAAAGTTATGCGTGAGAGGACGCAAATCGAATCTTCTATTGCTGCAGCTCGCCAAATTGAAAGTGATCTAGATGATGCTATCACGCTTTCTGAGCTAGCAGACGAGGAAGGGGATGAGGCGAGTTTTGAGGAGGCAAGGCGGCTTCTTGAAGACGTTATCAAACGGACAAAGCGGCAAGAGTTGGAAAGTCTATTTTCTGGCGAAGCCGATAGCAACGACTGCTATCTTGAAATACACGCTGGTCAGGGCGGTACAGAGGCACAGGAT
>PASS01000010.1 GCA_002712165.1 Fidelibacterota bacterium | reverse complement strand
TTTGTATATTTTCCAATTTTCTTTAATTCATCGGAAATTTGTATTGCTAACTCTCTTGTAGGTGCAATGATTAATCCTTGAATTCCTCCTCCTTTGATACTTGTTTACTTCTACGTAATGTTTTTCTCTTTGATCTCCGTTTAGTTCTATGGACGGGGTTTCTCTTTGATGGGACCCTACTTCTACGTATTGTTTTTCTCTTTAATAACCTTTTACTTCTACGTATTGTTTTTTTCTTCTTACTCTTACTCTTACGATGGTCCATATATATATATATATATATAATTATTATTAGAACCCATTACATATATTGGAAATTTCTCCTTCATTCATATACATCGTATCAAGTCTATCCCGTTCAGCACTTAAATCTATATCTGGATTATCGATTAGGCTTTGTGCATATTGAGTTGCCCTCTCCCTATTCTTTTGACATATCGATTGAAGGTATTCCTTATCTATATCACTCAAATGTGATTCATAACTAGTATATACTCCTCCATCCTGGCCGGTGCGCAGGAGATGCTCATTTCCTTCATTGAATTTATCAAATAGAGTTTGAGCTGATCTTAGGAGGATTTCATCTTCAATGTAAGTCCTTTCTTTTAATATATCATGTCTACGTAAAGGTGATATTTCATCAATTAAAGTGGTATCTCGCTTCAATGGATGGCTCTCATTAATAGTTAGGTTATTCTTAAATTGAACTATATTTTCCCAAGAACCTCCTAACCCATTACATAATTCATATGTATCAATTACTTCACCTGTGCTAGGGTTTACTTTCGGGTATCCTTTTTCATCGATACATTTCCCATTATTTTGTTCTGCCCCACCTTTCGAACAATCTTGATACCATTGTATACTAGTTGGTGGTAAACCTTCTCTACATTTTCCGTCCCCTATAGTAGTGGACAAATCTTTTCCATAACATTCTCCATCCTTTGTCCGGATCAATTCTGAAGAAACCGCTATATTTGAATGTTCACTTACACCTGAAAAATATGTTGATGGATGCATGATTAAATTATTTATACCTCCTTCAACTGTAGTATCCCTTTCTCTATTAAAGGGATTACTTATTGTATTATTTTTATCATAAGTAACCCAAGTATGTGTTTTATTCTCACATGTTACCTGGTCAGGTGATGTATTGTCTGAACATTTATACTGGACAGGTGAACTATTCTCATTTATTCCAGTCCGCCATTGCCAAGTATTGCCTGCAGTTCCTTCACATATTTCTTTATTTGTTAAAGAAGTATTCACCGTTCCATCTGAAACAATGCATTTTCCTGACCACTTAGCCCCAGGTATACCAGACCAACATTTCTCATCACCTTTCCAAGTTCCACTAAGTCTTTCACATAATACTTGTGTATCAATTAAATCCCCGTTCTCTCCTTCTCCTTTGAGATTTCCTTCTAGATCGTAACAATTTGGACAATTGAAAGAGTATCCCCATATATGAGGACTGCTTTCACAACTTCCTTTAGTTTTACTTGATTTATCTGAACATTGTCCGGTCGAATAGTATAGATCGATATCAGTTATTAATTCAGGTGATATTGGATCATCTATTGAAGGTATACGTTCTCGGTAATATCTATTATTAGTAACATCATATAATTTATGGCTATTATCTGTAGACATAGAAATGGGGTTTCCATATATCCTTACAGTATCCTTGGATGTTCCTTCTGAATCTAGTCTTCCCCACGACCTCGTAAAATTACTATATCCGGGGCGTTGTGCGAGGCCACACTTAAGTCCTCCATCTAATTTTGATTCTTCTACTAAATGACATCTTGCTGATTCTCCCCAATCATTTTCATCTAAAGACCAGTCAGCCTTTCTAAAACCTTCACAAGCCTTAAATGGTCCGTTAATAGGTTCGGTATAATATTGATTCTCTTTCCCAATGTTCTTTATTGATAAATTACTCCAAGTATGGCCTTTATTTATACATATTTCTTCATTTGCAGCACCAATGGATGTCCCCGCTTCAAGCCAATTACACCCTATACAAGATTCGTGGTCTGCTCCGGACCAAGGGACAGAAGCTTCTTCGCATTCATTTTGTGTACTATATTCTTCTCTTGTTTGACCGAACACATCTATACATGTATCATTTGTAAGTGAACATGATCCCATATTTTTTAGTTCGGAATACCTTAGAGGACATTCCGCATTTGCTAATTGTTGTGTTTGACTACCCCAATGTAAGTGCCAATTCACAATAATGGGGTAATCACTTGGATCATAATAAGTTCTACTGACTTCTCCCCCAGGCGCCATCCTGCCCCCGCCAAGTTCATCATATGAAGATATTTGCCGCTTCTCCCCGTTGACCTCCACATCCGGATCCACGACTACCCCCATGCCACCAAGGGGTGCCCATACCCGTAATGGTTCTGGTTTATGGTTAGTCCACGTTGGTATATCAATGTTACTGGGTGTTGTACATACTGACGTTACGTCGTTTGGACAAGGGACTGAATCCATATCGCGCGGTCCATCCATCAAATATGGTATTCTATACATCCGGTTGTCTGTTTCCTCACAACGAGGTGGTAGGAATCGATGTCTCCCAAGTATGGTTATGGCATCCGTGTCCTCGTCGGCATTCCGACTGGTCAACCACGTCGGCTTATTGCTATCGACTGGAGTGTCAAAACAATACTCTGGGACTTCATATGCAGGAATATTTTTTGTCTGTTGTGACCAAAAATCCCCTCCTTTTGCTGGAATTCCATTATTTATACCTAATATATCTTCTTCATCAATCCAACTTGCTTCACCTATTTCAACCAAATAGTTCCATTTTTCATCTGGTTCTTCACCATTTTGTATGAGTGCCCTACCTTCATCACCCCATAGATCAAAATTAAAAGTTGACGGATACCACCTGTGTGGTAATGGGGCGGCGCCATATAAATGTTTTATACCAGAGACACTTCCTAATTTATAGGTTTCGATATTTGGAAGTTGTCCAGTATCCAACAATTCACTCGGCGTTAGGTTCCCGCTGATATCAATACGTTTGAATGTTCCCCCGCTATCGATTTCTACTTCATTTACTATGAATTTATCCTTATATATATCTTTCCCCCAATATGATATTCTTGGTTCTACTGATCCATCGCCTTCCATAGTTCCAATGTATTCTTCTCCATTGGCGGAAATATTTCCATCTACACGAATCTCTTCTTGTGCTGAATAATAAGGCTGAAGTCCGTCACTACTTGAAACACTACCAGTATCTAATTCTAATTTTTCGTGATTACTGATATCCACAGATGGTCTAAAATACCTATGTATTTCTGTGCTTAGGTCAGGGTAGGCTCCTTCTTTTCTCCGGACCACATTGGCTACGCAGATATTAGATTCTTCTGTTTCGTAAGGCCAGTTACACGCACCAGAAGTAAAGCTAAAATCACTTATATCTAGAACATCACCGGTGGAACTATCTGTCCCTACCATAGATGGTATTCCTCTATTCCACATAGGCCTTTTATCACCTGGATTGTCCATTTTACATTTAGCAAATATGCTTCTTTCCCCCAATTTACAACCACTGTAAATATCACTACCATTTAATCCATCTAGATATTCGGTATTTGAGATGACTGGGGCGTCCGCAGCGCTTTGAGCCCACCACCCTGATCCAATATATGTAGAAAAATGTGAATTCGCATCGTGTCTACCGTGACATACTGCTGAATCAAATCTATAACAAATACCACTATAGTATTCAGGGTGACGTACCTCTTTATTCACTTCGCCCGATACAGAGAATTGTTCTATTATATTATCGGGTTGAATATTATCTGGATGACCTACCCATGGATTCGAACTAATGTAATTATAGTCTCCGCCCCCTACCCCCTTTTGTTCTTCTCCACTACTAAACTTAATATATGGTGATGTTTCTCCTATAGTAGTGCATCCGTCATCCTCGGGATTTGGTGTAATAGTATATTTATAACCATTTAGACGGGGTGGGATCTCATTAATATTATATCTTCCATTACTAATATTCTTCTTCTTCCAATTATTTATTTTTATTCTTCTATCAGCCCCACTCTCATATCTCCTACATATTTCTAGAGCAAGTCTTTTAGCTGCGTTTATCAAGTGATGATTCCACTTCATTCTAGAATAAATAGGTGGGAGATTCATCACAGTCGACTTCTTCTTAGTGAAAGAGGTGTCTGATTCGCCAGAAGATGTTAATCCAACATACTGATTACTTTTCCAACGTTCACAACTCCATCCATTCTCAGGATATTCAACGTAATAACTCTCTGGTTCTATAATTAGGTCTCCAGTCTCTTCGTTGTAATATGTAGGTATCCATCCTTCCAGATGTGAAAAGGTCGCACGCCAGTTTGGTATGAACCAGCGTCCTCCACTGTGCGATGGCACGCCCGCTTCTTCATTTATTTTTCTCTTCACTTCATCAAATGTCATCTCGACACCGTTATTGTTCATGGCACCACACTGTTGCCATGTCGACCCCTGCCAGTTGGCGCCGAGGTGACATTTACTGCTGATCCATCGTAATGGATGTGAAGCTTTTCCATTGAACTTCGACAAGTTGCCGGGATTGTTGTTTTGTACGGGAACATCATCATCCTCAGCATGTCTTGACCCATTTTCCCAGTCAGGGGTCCCACCTCCACGATTACCGTACAACATCCACATATCAGTAAATGCATTATAATTACTAAGAATAACTGACCTCACTTCCTCCGGATGGAATGGATCTGGTTCATCATCAGTCCAGTGGTTGGCGGGGAGGGCTGGGGCGCTGACGCAGTAATGACCGGGGACGCACACTCGAGCAGTGTCGCTGCTGCCCCGGATGCCGACCAGGTCTTTATCGGCGAAGTATTTACCAGCACCAATAGCAGTGGGGTCTCTATTCACGGTTCGCACCTGGTAGTTAATGGGCTGTCTGTAGGTCAGCGCCGTGTCGACACCCTCCCTGTAGTGCCGAGATACTGATGATCCATGAATTTCTATATTCATCAATCTCCCTTTCCCTATAGATTTTAATTGATCGTCCCTATATACTGGGCGCACAGGGTGTCCTGGGTGTTGTGTGTTATTGGTTCCTAGCCTCGGGTTCGCGGCGAGGTCCGCGCCGGCCAAGCCGTAAGAAGGATCGCTAGAATCCGGCGCACACATTTGATCACCAGTGCATCTATGGTATTCCCGTGGAGGCGTCCCGATACCCTCCCAGCTTTTTGGGCCTCCGCCGCCATATACTGCAGGAACTTGATTTTTCATAAAGGGATGTTTTTTATTATTCCACCAGGTCCGTGCATTGTGAGCACAGTTTACGGGCCCCCCTGCAGCATGGACATCACAGGAACGAACTTGATCTTCTGACTTCTTAGATTGCTCCCACAATCCATCCCTCCATTCAATAGAATATTCGTATTGTGGTCTATCGTGACGGGGGAACTTGAGGTCTGGGGATGCTTGGACGAGGTCATTCCCGACACCTGCGGTATGGCTATACTCAGGACCGGAAGACAAGGGCGTAGCCCACGAATGGCATGAGTCACCTATCCGCTCTGGATATCGCCCATCTTTCCAGTACCAGTACGGGTGCGGACCCGGACGGTGCCGCCAAGTGTCATCCCGATAAGCAGGCCGGCGGGTGCCGTCGTTATTAAGGCCGGGCCAGGGGACGTGGAATCCCGTGGTAAGGTTTCCGCGGTCGCCGCTTGAGCCACCGCCCCACGGTGGTTGCTCCTCCCCCCTCCACGTAGCGGGTGTGTTTTCGACGTTGCTCCCCGCCAACGGAATGGTGCCCGGGCGCTCTCCCCCCCACCTGCACCCCGCCAACCCTCCGACGCTTTGGCCGGAGTCAGGGTGTAAGTTCTGCACCGCCAATCTGGTGGACCAGTCAGGGTCTTCACCAGCCCCGCTCCACCACCCAGCACTTCCTGATCTGTCGTAATAGGGTAGAAGCCTCGCCCGCCCGTGACCCTTTCCTTCAAAATAATTTTTGCATTCAGGTGAGTAATNTTTTTGATCCTGCACCGCAGCGGCGGAGACCGGTGCGGATCCAGACGCATCATCCACCGTGGATGGACAGGCAGGGATAACCTGAATATCCCTTACCCAAGCCGGATACCATCCGTCTAATACCCAATTGCTTGCCCTGGGCTGATAGTTATTGTACCACATCCCATGAGTCATTTCCCCTACTTCAAAGGATTGGAAGCATGTACCTAGACCGGAGGGGGTTCCTACACTATGGACACCCCAACTACCTTTATCCAAGTGGCNGTAAGCGTNGNTTCCNNNNCCACGGTTAGTTACCGCATCGTGCTTCNCCTTGTTCTGNNAGNACTTGGCNTGAATGACTCTNACNGCCGACGAGCTNCTNNGGCGTGTAATCTTTGCTTTCCCCTNTAAGAAGTCCTGGAGCTAGGCCCCCAAAATCATATGGAACATACCCAGCCTCACGTCTTGTATACTGCANCCAGTTTCCCCACCACCTTGCTTGCAACTTTCCTTTCCCTCNNCNCGGNNCTGTNTCTACCCAATACNTGGGATCCTCAATGGCTTTCTCACCTGGCCAGCGGGNCTGCCGGAGGGTTCCTTGATTCCTGCCGCTGCAGGACCAGTTTGACACGGAGTCGGGGGGGGCCCAGCCTCTGGCGGAGGTGTTACATGGAGGTACAGCATCTGCCCCCTCCCAGTACATATACTTTGCTTTGGGGTTCGTCCAAATTTCGCTGGTATTTGCAAGCCTTGAATAGGAAACAATTATCGCAGCAGTGGTAGCTATTGTATCTTCAAAACCCTTTACTTTACAATAATTTTTTATAATACTTCTATACTTAGAAATATCATTAGAATTTCTCCCAGCATCCGCTGTAATTGTCTGTTCCTGCACCCACTTATCCACATGCTCTGTTTTTTCGTTGTCGGTAATTTTATATACTGTTCCGACAGATGCACGCGCGGTGTTGCCGCTATCCGTCAACTGGGCTGCCTCATCTGCTTGATTCCAATCATCCCTTTTAACTACCTTCAGCTCATGCTCTCCTGATACCTCATTAATACTGATTACATCCATACTCATTAAACGAATCCAGCCGCCCGCCGCGTCCGCGGTATTCACGAGAATATAATCTGACCCTTCAAATTGTTCCCGTTTAACCCGCTGAGATGCGGAGACGCCCTTACGGTTCAACGTTTCATTTATATCCCTTCTGAAACTGGCTTCTGCTTGCACCCGGTAAACATTTTCTCCAATGGAGACGCCGGCGGCGGCCACCGTGCCCGTGATGAGGCCGTTTGATAAGATATAATCCAAATCAAGATCTGTTGATTCATTATTAAAGTTAGAANACNATCCAGTTATTGATAAATAGTCATTTAAACCAGTGAAACAGGTTTTTAGGTCATCATTTATAGATCCACCATCTTCCCATTCTGTTAGTTTTAATATATCACTTCCCACAGCATCTCCGTCTATATTCTTTTGAACTCTATCATATAATTTAGTTAAATAAGCATCTCTTCTTAATATTTTAAGACTTAATGGATCTATTTCTCCCCTCCACTTGTCAGTTGTATTTGGACTCCACTTCCCCCCTTGTACAAAGGTATACCATTTCTGTCCTTGAAGTTCGTCTTCATCCCCATGGGATTTCTTACCTTGTGGGAGTTTATAAATAGGTTCTGTTCTCTTGTTATCAGTATCTCGGTCTTGTGATCTCCTTGGCCCTTTCCAAGGTGTTCCCCAATCGGCACCATTCAACTCAAGCTGATTTGATGTATTATATGGTCCATTCCAATTATATGGTCCCCCTGAGGGGTTATTGTAGGTAGTATNCCTGCCACTAATATTATCGCCCGCGGAGAAGTCGACTCCCCAATTACAAGGCTTGAAGGTGCGATCGCCACTCTCAGCCGATCCCGGGGCCCATCTTTCGTTGTCGGTCCATTTATCCCAAGAATTACATACCCCATTACAATTTGTGTGTTCATTTTTATCGTCTCTAATGAACCACTGTTCGACTGGATCATCTTCGTAATCCTCGATCGTGGCGATGTCGCCCCGCTCGCTTCCACGGACCAGTCCACAATCCTCAACATTACCGTCCCAATCGTAACATATAAAATCATTATTGTCTTTAACCTCCCGCCGACCCTGCCAATTAGAACATCCGTGATTGGATAACCCTATAATATTCCTAAGAGGGCGGTCGTCTGATGAATATTCTAATTTTGTAGAATAAGGGTCAGTGTCGCCACTAAGGAAATTATTATCTTCCGGAAGGCATAGACCTCCTATATTTCCAGAACCACCACAGCCTCCGCTCCATCCCCCATCAAGGGGTGTTATATTCATATAGTTAGTATTCCCTTCAGTTTTCATTACTGAAGCAGGTAATACAAAACCAGGTTGTTTATATCTTTCATAATGGTCATTGATTAATCCCCCTTGATCCCACCTTATCATATCATTCCAAGTTGCTGGCTCCAGTTCTTCACCTTCCAATGGGTCGTGTCGGCGGTCCACTACTCCACCTCCTCCATGACGCGGAAGGATGATANTGTTATAACTTTCGTGCCCTCGTCTTAAGGGAAGTTCCTCGTAGTCGTGGAAGGTGGTGTGCCAGTGCGAAAGGCTTTCTGGGTTGAGGAAATCCGTAAAGTTTTCGATATCGGATGATTGGGCTGTCATATTTTCTAAGATTTGATCTGCTCCACTCCACTCAATTTTATATCTATATCCTACATCCCCAAAGACTCTTCCAGTGCGATCATGACCGACTCCGGCTCGGTAAGGGCCTGAAAGCGCCCTTCCACCTCCAAGACCTGAATCGAGAACATCATACCTGCGCCCCCAAGGGATTGTGACGTCATGAGAGCCGTTCACTGTATTTGTGAGCTTAATTCCACCCTCCGGCCATGGAGCGGTGCCGCGCAGCTTATCCAGGANATCATTCGATAACGGAACTGCTCCTTCTGGTGGGAACCGACCTAGATTGAACTGTGATTGCGTATAAGCTCCCCACCCGCCGCGCCAGTTCGGGATTGGATACGGGGCTTNTTCCCAACTTTGAGAAAAGCCAACCGGAGCTTGGATCCATTCTGGAGAACACTTATTCTGTGACATATGGTGATTGCGATTATCGGCGTGATTCTCGGCAACAGAAACCCTACAACACACCTCGGGTGGGCACTGCCTCCAATCATCTGCTCGAATACTGCCCTCGCGCCCCTGGACATAACTATCCCACGCCTCCCGACCCTCATCCGTTGCTCCCGTTCCCGTGAATGCTGACTCCCCNGCCTCCAAAGTCCAGTAATCACAACGACAATTAAGCCCTCCAACCTCATCAGGAAGGGTCTCTTTAATTCTCCCTCTAATTAATGGCCCTATATTAGGATCACCGTCCCAACCAGCCGAGTGCCAAACAGCCATTATCGGCTGGCCTTCTTTTAGTATTGGCATAGCCCTTTTATATAGACCAACTACTTGACCCGAGTCTTGGTTATCACTACTCCCTATGCTTACACCAGTATGTGTGTGTTCTGGATCTGTCGAAAAACCAGTCCAAGGAGCCCTGCACCCCCACCCGAGATCCGAACTTACAGCTCCGCCGGGGTGATCCCCCAACCGCGTCGCGAACTCAATGGCAGCGGTACCAGCATTATCCTCCACCTCGGCCGCCCAGTCAGCCATAGCATCGCCCGGAGCCGGAATATTGTCCTGACGAGTATAGCCTGGCCTTGGAGGAGCACAGGTTCCTTCTCCTTTTCCCTCGGTTGATGACGGTGAAAGGGCTCCACTAAATATACGTGAATCTAACGTATTAGTTATATTATATCCCTCCAGATATTGATTTAATAGACTATATTCTGGATAAGGATCCCCATCCCCCAATACATAGTTTCCCATTGAAAGAGTTATATAACTACCAGATGAATCACTTGTATTTTCGAATATATATTCTTCACCTTTCTCAAAATCAGTTGTATCATAAGTTTCCATAGCGCTTATATATTTATTATATTCCTCAAATCCCAGATTCAACCTTATCGCTAAAGGAGGAGGATCATCCGTAGAGGTTTCCCAGGGGGTGCGTGTGAAATCTATATTTATTTCTTCTTTACATTTATCGGTATTAGATGTGTCAACACAGTATCCACCGGTTTCATCACAACTTCTTATAGATGTTACACAGGGGGGGAGGGAGTCGGTGAACCCGGGGACGTGTGTGTTTATTTCACAACTATCGGATTGATTACGCCTACCGCTTTCGACGAAGTCACCGTCGTCATCCAATTTCCATTTCTCTAGTTCCACTATCTTGGTCGGTCTCCACACTCTAGAATTTAAACCGTGTGATATAAGGACTTTAACTCTACCACCTTGTTCGGGGGTTTGTTCCCATCTACATAGACACCATCCGCGGGCTATAGGTTTCCCAGCATCCTGTCCCTCTTTAGTGATTAATTCCAGGGTTTTACACCAGTTCCAAATAGATTCTCCGCCAGAAGACTCTATAAATCTTTCTGGACATATCTCTGTCTTCCAATTATGTATATTATGTTGAGGTTCATGAATAAATTTTTTCTTAACCCTATCAAGTTCTCCACCAAGAATGTTGCCATCGGCTGATCTCCCATCAGTCGGATCACCAGTAATATAATGGTTTCGAGACATGCCCAAATGATCCTTTCCTAAACCAACTATATTTCTAAATGGATCAATCTGCTGGCAAGATTGCCCCCCCCCGGGAACCAAATCCATTAATCGAAGCACTACAGAGTCCCCTCTTTTAATCTGTAAACCAGATGCTATCTTTGAACAAGTATCTAGTCCAGGCTGCATAGTGCCTTCACTAGTTGTACTTACATGGACATCTTCAGCAGTTAGAGGTTCTCCAGAATCAGGCACTCTAATATCTTCAAGATTATTAATACATACACCAGATGATGCGTCCTGAGTGGGATCTCCACTAGAATCAATTTTAAAACAAGGCCTTCTACAATTACCCATATCTATATCATCTTCCCATTGAATATCATAAAATCCTATTTCCCATTCTTGATAATCATCTCCTCCTGCTCCGCTTGTAGGATTTGGCTTCAATTTTGCCATTTTCATTTCATATGCACGTACACTACGGTTTGTTGTTCTACCTTTATAGTCAGTACGATCCCTATTCTGCTGGGGCTTTTTAAAATTTGGATCAATTACTTTTGCTTTATAGTATTTATGAACAAGGTTCTGCGGTCCTCCTATAGCCTTATATTCATTAAAATCATCCGTCGCACCTAACCATTTTACACCAATATCATCACCGACGATTAGTAATGGTTCAATAAAGTATACATCATTTACGTTTGCATCACTACATTCCCCCCCAACCTTACTTACTCCATTCCACTCGTCTGATCCTGATGGGGTATTTTTCATAAATATAGGAACTTTACCTGGTCCCCCAAACTTACTAGACCACCCCGCTTTGCTCATGGTTCTGTCCAAGCAACAATCATATTCCGTTTCTTCTGCATTATTACTTATTTTTTTATACCTTTCTGGGCGTTCCATATTAAGGTCAACCCGTTCCCCAGAAGTTAAATCTTCACAAGTAGGGAATAATGTATTCCACGCGGAGTTGTTTTCCCCCCTTCTTCCTCCTCCCGGACAGTTATCCCAATCACAGTATGCTTTCAGTTTTTGATCCGAAGGTTCTTCCGCCGATATCCAATCATTATTGAGGCTTTCGTAGTCTTCGTTATAGGTATCAATATTTATTCCAGCCCCTAGAACTCCTTCCGAATAAATTGCTTTTATATTTGTAATTGGATCTGTATATTTATTACTATCATAAATACTATCGTTAATAGATTCATACGTTAAGACCACACCCGATGAACCACTATTTAGCCCTAATACATATTCATATAGCTTTTTATGAAAACCATACAATAGGAAATAGTATCTTGATAAATATAAGGTATTTGTGCAACCGGACGAAGTATCCCCTAAGCCACCAACTCTTGTATAAGTAGTAGTGCCAACACAAGCCTCGTCAACAGCCGCAACTGGTTCGGTGTAGTTGCAACCAGTTCCACATGAAGATGGGTCTCCAGGCGTAAAGGGACATTCAACTCCAGTACCGCCCGTGTTAATACAAGACTCTGCAACCCCGGTGACAAGCGGTGTATATGTACATCCATCCATACTTGTGCATGAACTTTCGTCGCCAGAGGTGAATGGATTACAAGATGGTGTGCATTTATAAACTAATCCTTGTTTATACCATTGTGGCTCTTCTCCCGCAGTCCAAAAATAATTGACGGGATCAATTTCTGTTATTTTTAATTTACCCTGTGTTATATTAGAAAGGACTTTTGACATCCACATATTAGAATTACAATTATCAGTTCTTTCTTTACATAATAAATATGCTTCATCATCATTAATTATATTACTTGCTTCAATCCAATTACAACCGGCTATACCACATTCGACTACATCATCAAAAACTTCTTGATCTAAGACACAACTATTAATTATTGGAGGACCACTGGATTTTGGACAACATGTCCAATCTGGTTGTTCATTATATTTAATTAAATGGGAATTGATTAAATCATCTATATTTCTTCCTATTCCACCCCAAGTATCTTCCGCCAGACCATACTGACTTAAATGATCCAACTCTGAAGACGCGGCTTTCTTTTCCTTAATTTTGGCCAAGTATTTATTTGCTACCTCCTGAAGTATGTCTGAATCAACTATAATTTGGTCTTCGCAATCGAGTTGATTTCCCTGAGAATCGCCGCGCGCCCACCCGAGCAGACCACCGCAAGCATATTCGCCGGTGGCCTCCATCTCGTTCCTCCATTCACCCCCTGCGGCTGCAGCCCCTACTGACCTGCGCGCAATGCCCTTAGACCTTACGTAAAGGATTAATGCAATTAGAGGTTCCTTGTGTACGGATTCGAAAAGGTTGATGTTTTGATCATCAATATTGTCCCTGATATCTTCTATTGCTTCATTAATAATTCCCTCACTCCACATCTGGTGCTCCGCGTTTTCCCGAATCAATCGGTCCGCCAGAAATTCAATAAGGATAAGACATTTCAGTGAGTTATGGGTGTCCCAGCTCATCGCAATATTGATGTCATTCATTGCCTCCCCTGATTCGCTCCCGCCTCTCCATCTCCCCCGAGCCCTCGCCTCTAAATCGACAAGATCATTCGGGAGGTTGGCTTTTTCACCTTCGATATCAGTCAGAAGATTATTATAATATAACACGGTATCTTGTGTAAAGAGGTTACTCATTGTAGTGTTTAACTCGTCGAGCTTGTCGCCGTTGTCTTCCGTGGAATCGAAGTCCGACCAAGTCCCTCGTGTCCAAGCCAGAGGTATTTGTTCATTTGAATTACCTCCATCGGGATTATATTTACGATATATAACCCACCTTGGGATTGTTGGAGATCTAGGTAAGTCAGTCATTGGTTCATTAACATATTCCAGATAAATTGGATTACGTCCTTCTAGAGGTCTAACGTTGAAAGGGTCATTAATATCATTTTTAATAGTATCAATATCATCATAAGACCACCACCCTTTACACCTTTCATCTGAATAATCACATCTTGAGCGGTCCCTTTCTTCCATATTATGGACAGCACTTGTATAAGTACAATTACCAGCTCCTTCACATAACCCTTTTAATAATGCGGGACTTCTCCCATCAAGTATAACACTATCACAAGCAGCTATTTCATCTTGAGTAGCACTTCCTAAATCACTTGGTTTACATGATTGGGGTATGACTTCATTTTCTACACGATACCATTTATATTCACCGTCTATCTTTCTATAGCATCCATTTATTAAATCACTATCAGAGCAAGTTGAACTTATATTTATTTCTATTTCATTATCAGCGCATTTTCCACCACGATTATGACTATCCATAGTTAAACCGGATGTTAGATTAGAACCAATTCCATATTCTTTAAAGTTTCCTTCTTTTGATAATCCACATTTTTCAAGTGATAGACCACTTGCATTTGATGATTCTAATTTTGTAAGTGGAGACCAATTATTTAATTTAACAATACCAGATCTAGTACATTTTTCATATTCATCATAAGTGACTTCACCCTTATTAGTACATTCTGAAGCAGATGGACATCCAATTCTATAACTTCTTACCTCCTCTGGGGATTTTTCAGCAAAAGTGATTCCACTACTCCAATCCTGATTATGTATGTGCGGATGTTCTTTTAGAGTTGTATGTATTCCTAAATCCATTGGTGTATTTACAAGCCACGTTTTCCGAGTATCATCCGAAGGAGTTCTAGAATAATCGTGATTTAATCTATAACATGGTCCGAAACCATCATCAACCCAAGCAGATATCTTACTACCAGGGGATAGATTATTCAAGTATGCAGTAGAAGTATCATTAGATACTAATTCACCATTTATTCTAGAATCCCCCCCACCACCCCAACAGTCCTTAACTTTTACAGGGTCACCAGTATCTATAACCCATCTATCATATAATTCAGGGTTATTTCTGTTTAATTCGTCTAAACTATACAATTCAGAAGGTGTTGATGGTTTACCTTTATTCTTACCTTTTTCGTTCACATAAACCGTAGGTGTTTTATATATACGGTACCCTAGATTATTCACAAGTTCAATTGGTTTATTGGAAGGTGTGCTAAGACCATATCCCCAATGATCCTCATTTTGGTAATTTTCTGGTGCTTCATATATTTGTTCTTCATACCATTTTTTCAATTCATCCTTGGCGGAGGAGGCGGAGAGGGTCGAGGTGAAAAGGCGTCCATTCAGGTCTTCTATGACATTATTTATTTCTACATCTGATGATCCTCTCCCCATAAATTTCAAGAGTTTTTTTATTCCATTGCGCCAACGAGGCGGTCCTGGGCGAGGAACCGCCCCCGACCCAGGGTCCCGCGCGCGCTTATCTCGGGCATCTCCTATTAACCTAAAACTAATTCGTGGATACCAGAATCCACCTGCATCTATTAGGAGATTTCTAGCCCCTCGTTGTTTCGCGAGTGCCTCTTCTGACGACCCTTCGTCCAGAGCACTTGAGAGATTGTTACGACTCTCGTCGATCACATCTATCTCTGGAACACCAGGGAAGGGGGGTAATCTCCACAATTCAGATCCATATCCAGGTGATGATGTAATAGAGTTATATCCTAATATACTATTTGATCTACGGTGGTCTCTAATAATTAATTTAAGACGGTTCATATAGTTACGAATTTGATCTTCAGTAGCATTATCCGGGGGAGATATGGTATTGTCCTGGTTGAGATCGGCCATATTGAGCTTCATCTCGCCTGAATCATCTTGCATAGATACCAAATCTCTTAATGTATTAAAACTAGTATTAGTTTCTTCTCCACTAGTATTAACTCCAAAACTATAGCCCTTACCAATTAGGTAATCTTCTCCTTTAAGATATTTTTGAGATTCTAAGTCTCTTCCAATATAACAACCATTTATTTCATAAGATGATAAACAATTCCAATTCTTTCTATCTTCTTCTGATAGGGAGTTATTTGTTATATCATCAGTACTATTGTAACCGCTTACTATAATTCCGGGGGCATCAGTATTACAGTTAATAGGATCATAATCATAAAAATCAGTAACTTTTATATTACTACATTCTTGATATTTTCTATCTTCTATACTTGTTCTATAACCATCATCAAGGAAAGGATAATCATTTGCATTTGCTATAGCTTCATCTTTATCCTCTCCAATACTTTCTAATTCAGCTTGTTCTCGGGCCCCCTGATTAAATGTATTGTCATTATCCCCATAGTACCCTTCATTACCTTCATTATTGACTAGCGCCCATACATTTGTAGCTTCTTTTTTTAACTTATCTTTATAATTTTTAGAATTACCTTTTCCTGTAGGGTAGAAATAAATATCAAAAAATGTTTTTCGTCCAGCCAAGGTGTGGCCTCCATCAGTATAGGTCCAATCTGAAATATCATCACCCGTTACGTCAGGATCTAATCTTTGTTCGGTCCTCTCTTCTCTATTAAACATACGTTGAATACCTATTATCTTTGTGGGTGGCATTAATCCACGAGGACTTGATTCATTGTTAGGATCTATCCAAGTTTCTGTCATACCACAAAATGTTTCGAAACTTCCCTTTTCTTCAAAAACTGGATTACGCTTGCCCCCTATTCCAGAAGCCCATTCCGGTTGCCCGCACCAATTAGAATATTCTCCACCCCCGACACACCAATCAAATGGACTTTTATCTGTGTAATATGTTCCTCCTTCACCTTCTTCTCCAATGTAATCAGATTTAGGACAACCTAAACCGGTTCTTTCTGCAAGGTCTCCCTCATTCTTTCTTATATTCATATGACATCCTCCAGGACAATTACATTTATCACTCCATCCTCCATTTGGAGGGATCATAAATTTTTCGCCATCGACCTCTTTGATTATACCTGGTAAAAAGCTTATAGCTATAATTTCACCTTTATCAAGGATTACCCAGGCGCCGACCCATGGATATTCTTCCTTTATACTATCCTTGTGTCTGTCATTTCTGCTGTATGTATTAGATATTTGAGATACCTTACCGTCCTTAAGTCTCATACAACACCCTTCTTCTCCATGACCACTTATTGTTGGATTTTGGAGCTGTCTGCATCCAGTGCAGCTGAGGACTGGCCCAGACCCAGCCGCCCTTGTCCCGAGGCCCACCGCTCCTCCATTCGGACCATCACATACAGATTCTGAACCACTCGGAACACGGGCATTTTCACTACAAGCCCTAACATTCCTGCAACTAACCCCCCCACTTAACGAGTATCCCTCGATCCATTCCCCATTATAAAAAGAACACTTCTCACGATCAATAAACTGAGGAAATACGCAAGTGGTGTAGCCCTCTGGTTCGCCCACGCCCGGTCCGTCAGGTACCTTCACCGCCGTGTGTATACCGCCCTCCAGACCACTATACATAGTATCACATTCTTCAGGTGTCATCCTCATAACACAGGTTCCAATAGAAAACTCCTCAGGATAACAATTAATGCGGTAATCTTTTTTAGCCGATTCTTCGGCTTCTACCCAACCTTTATCATATATATCTTCCCAATTGATCGTTTCCTCACCAGGATTTATATGGAGCCATTTCCTTTCTTCAGGCCAGAGGGTAGTATTCTCTATATCACTATAATCATTTGACCCTTGCATTCTATCCGAACGAATATCTATATTATGCCACGGTACTTTAGGATCAGGAGCTGGATCGAGACCGGTTTCCTCAAAATGCCTCATATAAGATCTGTTTGCATTTCTCCCATATATACTAGGATTATATACTAGAGTATAACCCCAGTTATTCTTATATGAATGTGTCCGTAAACCATTTATATGTTCATTTTCATTTTCAACAGGTTCTTTAAGATAACACCCATTCATTTTTGGATGACATTTATTTGCTCCAGTAACTACTACACCCGGTTTTATTTTTGAACACATTTCGTTTAATCCGACTGATGTATCCTTAACGTTTATGTCCTTAGTTTTCTCAAAATCACTTATTTTTTTTGTATCTGTATTACTAACTAATGAACTTAATGTAACTAAGCCATCTGTAGATATCCATTCATTATTACATAGAATATCCCAATTACCCTTTGGAGGTTCTATATGTAATCTATTAAAAGGGTCTTTTGCTACTATTTTATCATTATCATACGAATCGAGGATAACCCATATCCCACCAATAATGTTCTTATTATCATCTAGGCTGAGTGACTTCACATCTGTTTTAGATGATCCTGGGTCTGTACCTCTCTTCCCCCCGGAACATCTGTCCCATCCATCCCCTTCATACCCATCATTATAATCTCTTCCAAATGTGGGGTTTCCTTCTCCAATTAGTTTACTATCAATCGGGTCTATTATTCCTTGTGTTGACTCGGGGTAATACAGGTTTATACTTGTTTCCCCCAATATAATTGGATCTGAACCAGTTATATATCCCCATGCTTTTCCTGTCCTTCTATCACCTATAAGACCGTCCTCTTCCTCTGGTGGTTGAGTGGAACTTGTATCTAGATGTGTTTCTTCATATGGAAGCTTATTATTACGGCACCCTTCAATAACACTAGTTCCAGGATGAATCCTCCATTCTCCACTAGAATCTAAACAATCAGTATTAAGGTTTTCTGGCAGATTATTCCCACCCCATCCATCAGTCCATTGAATTTGGATCCATATTGTCGCTTTTCGATGAATATAAGGCCACCAGTCAAAATTACCAATTCCATCATTTAAATGTCCGTCACTTATAACACCAGATTTTATTATCGTTCCATAATATTCTGGGTTACTAGTAACTATCTTCCAATCTCTAAAATAATTAGTTTCTTTAATCTTATTTCCTCCATCATCCTCTGGATCACCCATTGTTTCGGTAGATATAAAATATATTGGTTTTCTAATCCCAACCGTGCGGCCCGCTTCCAGCATCACTTTCCAATCGTTTTTTAATGGACCTGCTGCACGAGATGGATGACCCTCGCTAGCCATGGGAGTTTCCCATCCATCTTCGCTTTCGCCGCCGACCCGCCTGCCGATAAAGACACGCCCACCGCTCCGTATATCAGCATTGCCAAATTCACGCTCCTCCCCTGGTTCCGGGTCTCCTAACCCCATATAATCAGCAATACGATTGTATATTGTCCCTTTTATACCACCTCTAAGTTTACATCTTATATCTGATATATATTGAGAATTATCTTCATTCGGGAGACTAGCACTCCAACCAGTTTCGCCTAGAACAGAATTAATTCCATTACCATTCACCCCCCGCACTAAGGATAACTCACTACTACCAATATATCTTCCTGGATTACACCTCTTTATTATCTGGGCATGGTTAGATTTAAATGAATTCTTGTGCTCTTCCCCCCAATCTCTGAAATATGCTTTATCATTATCTGATGGGGTTGACCCGTTTATATCAGGATATTTATTTGGATATAGCGNCGCAAGATCCGAGAACACATTATCTCCAACATCATCTATTGGACATTCCTGGAGGAGATTACTATTTAATATATTTAATAAAGGTTCCCCGTTTTCATTAGTATAATACCTTGGTCTCCAGGTTAATTTATATTGAGCACTCGGAGATAAATATATTGGAACCTTATGGTGCATTTCCCATAATAAATTAAACATTTCTTCAGCACTGGTGTCGCCGATAGCAAAACCGTAGTGCATGCCGACTTCTGCGCTGTATAGGGCGGCACTCGGGAACGCCAACCATGTTTTAAAAATGGGGTATATGTATGCTCTATATTCTCCTTTAGTCATTTCAATTTCAACTCCTCTTCTCTTTCTTTTATGCTCTTCTAAACCAAGATTATCTCCAAGTGTTAATAGTGAACTTGGATATATATTTTCTCCACACACGGGGGCGTTGGCCCCGTTAGGCACGCACGGCGGGTTNNNGGCGGTNGCGGTGGCCTGAAAATCACTTTCAGTCATTAATGGTATATATTTACCAGTATCTTCATCTTTATTTATAATAATCCACCAATCCGTTTCTAATAGTGCCTGAAACTTGGTATGGTCGGCCATCGACTTAAGCGGATCCAATGTAGTTGCAGTCTCTGTTTGTGAAATGTAATCATCCCCATTATTAAAATAAGGGACCCATATTAGTCTTTTTTCATTTTCATAATTATTTTCCTTAGTATAACATCCATTAATATCATATAATCCACAAGTATTACTTTGGATACCACTAATATTTATTTGATCAACACTATATATAGAACAATCTGAATCGTTTGCATCTACAGTATTCCAAACATACTGTATACGTGTTCCGTCTACTCCTTCCCCTCTACATAATTCGTCATTTTCACAAATATATCCTGGAGATCTTGGGACCCCGTTACTATCTATTCCATCATATATATTTATTGTATTAGTTCCATCAGAACATTCTGTTATTTTATCCCCTCTTGACTTAATACCATTTGAACGGGGTATTGGATCATAACAATATTCTTCTTTATCTTTAATGCATAAATATTTATATAAGGGTTCATTAACATTTTCAATTCTTCTTATTGAACAATTAGAGGAACCCTGCATCTCGAATACTGGATTAGGTATACTTCTTCCATCTTCACCACTCCCCCAGTTTAATGGGTTATCAAATCCGGTTTTATCTAATGTTTCATTAAATGTTATTTTTTCTAAATACCAATTACTATAGTCATTTCCTTCTTCCTCTGNGGGGATATCTTGCCAACCACTTGGTAAGTAGGCTCCACCAGCCTTTCTTTCTCCTATAGTAATACTGGGGAATGTTGAGTGTGCTTTAATTGAATAACTATCACTATCATTTTTAAATAATAAACCGGGAGAATTTCCGCCTCCACCAGCTGGATTATGTGTAATCACTTCTCTCTTGCTTACTGTAAGGGGGGTTTTCAATGGATTAATATCACATTTTCCCCCGTAGCCTGATGTTATCTCCAATTGTTCTCCTATATTGAAACCCATATAGTGATTACTAGATACTATAATTGCATTCTCAGAAGGAATAACTGATTCTATATTCCAACTGGGTCTTTCTATGTAGGCGTCTGAATATTCATCTAATAAACATCTTTCGTCGCGACCAATATTATATCTTGCAATAGTATTAATTTCATCATTCCAATCGACACTTGGAAAATAACCTTGGTAGTCTTCAGTATTTTCCCAACCTTTACGGAATGATTTTGATCTCGACCCATAGGATTGACTAAAATTATTATTATGAATACCTTTAAAGTTAACCCCCCTATTAAAAATACATCTTCCCATATCATCCCTCACGTTACAATTATTTATATTACTTTCTCCATCATTGGGATTCCACTGACCATATTCACCTGGATAATCATCTATCGTATTCTTTATCTTTACACATTTTGTATTTGGTTCAATTGTAATGTCTGGTATTTTTTTCCAGTTATATGATATTGGGCATATACCACCTGAAACACAATATTCATTTAAGTAATCATTGCATTCAATTTCACTATCAGCATCCTTAATTACCTTACTTCCATCGGTATATTCTATTAAACATATATTCTTTTTGTAGATGCATCTATCTTCACACTCTTTATATGTATCAAATGACATATATAATGGTTGAAGATCATAATCATCACTTTGATTAATCCAAGGATTACATCTTAGACTTTCTCTTGGATTGAGAGGCTCTTCTCCTGAAAGCGGTGGCACTGAGCAACAAATCTCCTCATTGCATCCGGTATCTATTACAGGGTCGGCCATTTTCTTCTCCCAAATGTTTATAGGTTCACCCCTTACCCCGTGACCATCATCAAGCTCTAAGTCACACATTTTATAGATGTTATCTGTAAGGGAATTTCTATCCAGACTACAATCATATTCTCCAATATAATCGTCCCCGCTCCAGTATCTTACTGTAGGGGATTTATTATGACAATACCGGTACATAGTAGGGTTAAATAATGTAAAAATCTGATTACTACCATAGTTTATATTTAGATCAGTTCCAGATGCTCCAGATGTTCCAGTTGCACATGCACTGTTTCCTAAACTTTCAGGAATTTGTTTCCAACTATTTACGTACATCCAATCATCATTACTATAAACAGTCCAACTTAATTTATCCCCCCATTTATATATTCTATCTGGATCATAAAGGCTCCATACAATTTCATTTATTTGCCTTCCTGAATCTCCAATACTACTCCTTAGTGTCCATAAACTGGTTCCGTCAGTTGTACAATGCTGTAATCCTTCGTCATATCTATAATTATTAGTAATATCATATCTTGATAGATCAACACCTTCCCACGGGGGATTATTAGAAAGGTCCAATTTAAAGAAATGTTTCTTACTCTCATCTGGAGTAACTCTTAAATAATTTATATCATCATTATATAATACTGAACTATTGTAATCGTTAATGTTTACTAATGTATCATTTATTATGGTATCATCAGTAATTATACCATTGTATATATCATATACACTTTTATCATTTCTTATTTGAAGTATTCTGGTAGGTTGGTCTGTTATTTCTTCAACCCATCCTAATTCGTTGTCATCCTCAAAAAAGTTTTCTTCTGAAAGAATAGCTCCAGGAGGGTGGGGCCATCCCCCCTGGGGGTCACTCTGATCTTTAATGAGTCCCTTATTTAAAGACATTATACGCCCATCAAGGTTTATTTTCCATAGTCTTTGATTTTAAGATGTAATATACTTTCCATTTCCTATCGGGATGGGATAATTATTAAACCTAGGGCTACATGGTTTTTTAAATATAAAGACTCTAACTTCTCCATTATGTGGACTACTTGGACCATATATTCCTACTAAGTATATATGATCATTATCTTGATCAATATTTAGAAAGAGTGGCGGATAATTAGTAGTATCGCCAGAGGTTCTATCTACAGTTTCTCGAATCTCTTTAGAAATATTTATCCAGCCTTCATTACTTTCCAATGAAAGTTCCTTCTTAAATAGGTCTCCAATAATTGCCCCTCCTTGTGAATTATTTATTCCACTGATTGCATATAAATATTCTTTATTTTTTTCTATAGTATTAGCCTCTTCATCACAAGGGTCATAACAGACCTCATTCCCATCTTGATCCTTATCTCCCCATACACATTCTGCTCCACTTCTCCCTTTACGGTGTTCACCTGTGCGGCCACCATATTCTCCAGTACAACGTTCTAATGTATGCCCAGAACAATCATCTATAAGATCACAGCAAACCGTTGATCTGTCGCGTCCGTATGGAGCATTCGTTCCTGCTTCAGCTTCTTGTTCCCCATTTGAACAAGTTGTGTCAAATGAACTATCATAGTTTCCTGAACATAACCGATTAATACAACATTCTTCTTGTGGATTATCTGTTGTAATTTCTATTGTATTTGAGTTTTCTATTGGTATCATAGCATTATAACCACGTCGATTGCATACTATATCATTAGTTCTGTCTACATTATCAGAACATTTTAATTTATCACAACACGTCGATATAAAATACTCCTCATCGCTCCTCCCCCCAGTATAAACAAATTCAATTCCATCGGCAGTCTCCTTTAAGGAATATGTTGGAGGACATTCTATGGGTGATTCAGTGCAATTTGGATAACGACAACAAGTATCACCACCTTGGCCTTCTTCATAAGAAATCATATTAGCATTAGGATCCTTTATCATAATGGGGTCATTACAGTCTCCATCAAAATTAATACATATATTATCAGAACTAGTTATTTCTCTACAACAGGTAGATATACTTATATTATCTATATTTTCACTACCATCTACATAAACGTTTAAATCAGGACAATTAAAATCGTCGGCCGGATTTGGATTATTCGAACATTTCTTAAGTTGACAGCAGTCATTATCACTATATCCATCTGATGGAGTCATTTTTCTAACCATATTACTTGGACAATTATAATCATAAGAATCAGGATTATTACCAAAACATGTTTTCATTATACAACATTGATCTCCATCTATTTGTATTTCTAGTTGATCTGCATCAGGCTTATATATCATATCACTTGGACAGGTATAATCGTCTGATGTGTCGTCATTCCCTCTACATAACTTAGATATACAACAATCCCCCGTATTATCTCCTTTAATAGTATCTGCATCCATTATTAATTTCATATTTGGAGGACATGTATATTCTGAACAATATGGAATTTCAGAACAACAAGTTTGTTCATCATTCCCCACGATTAGTGAAGAATGTGGTAGTAGTCCATCAGGGCAATTAAAATCATCAAAACTATATATA
>PASS01000048.1 GCA_002712165.1 Fidelibacterota bacterium | reverse complement strand
TAGCCCCATGTAAACACCTATTCCCATAGTATTATAAGAGAAAATTTCTTGGTACTGCTCATCAAGTAAATTCTCGATACGCCCAAATATCTGAATCTGATTAGTCACATCATACGAGGCGGTAGCTGTAACGAGCAGATAATCATCGAGAGTAGCCATGCCAGAAGGAATTGTCGGAGTGAAAACCACGTCTTGACTTTTACCGTTGTAGTCAAGACTTAGGCCCACGTCTGATCGCCCCCCTAAGAAACTATAAAAGCCAGATAGACTTGCTATATGTTGGGGCCGACGGACTTCTTGTAGGCCCATATAATCTGTTGCCGACGTATAGGTATAACTTGCAGCAAAATTAAGAGCATTTGTGGGAGCATAGCGACCGGATAATTCAAGCCCTTCACGCTTACTCTTGCCTAGTTGATTGCGTGTGGTAAACGGAAAAATAGAAAAATCAGTAAATATCTCGTCGGTTAATTTTGCCGAGAAGTAAGTAAGCGATAAAGACGCACGGTTTTTATCAAATACAAAGTCTCCGCCCAAATCCCATCCTGCGGATTTTTCAGGATTAAGATTAGGGTTGCCAATGAAAAACGTCGGGTCATAACCAAATAATTCGAAAAAACCGGGCTTAGAAACACCAGAGCCATAACTGACTCTGAGCTTTAAGCCTGTGTTGTGAATATTCCAGGCTGCTGATGCTCGGTATGTACTCTCATTCTTAAAACGATCATTATCGTCATAACGCAGTGCACCCGATAAAAAAACCTGGTCAGAAATATCCATTCGGTACTCAGCAACATAACCGATATCTTTAGTCGACTTTCGTTGATTCTGAGGCCCATCAAATCCACTTTTATTTTTGAACGTTTCGTCTTTGAACTGAATATACCCAGTGAGAGTATGGCCTAACATGCCATTGCCAGGCGCTACAGAGAGAGTCGTTTGATATGACAGATCAATTTTCTGGCTATAAGAACCAAAGGAAAAGGACCCGCCAGAATAATTATTGTTGGTCACGTCCGTGATAGCCGCAGCCGCTATATGCTCCCATATGCCATCAAAGAGCACGGCGCGACCCGTCACCCTTCCGTACAGAGCTTTGGAACTACGCGAATCATCAGAATCAATAACCAAACCTTCGGTCAGTGAGCCAAAGACAAAATCCTGACTATCACTTTCCAAAAATGTATCTACGTAGCGAACCGCAGTGGATATTCTCAGAATTTCGCTAAGGTCTAGATGACCGCCTACATTTAAAGTTAGGTTATTATGTCTATCTTTCTCCAGTCCGCTTCTAGCCTGCGATATACCCGCACTACTCAAATATGCAGCTGATCCAGACAGTCCGTAATCCTGTCCACCACCGCTACCGGATGCAGAAATGTTGTAAGTGCCAAATGATCCTCCCTTGGCCTCGACTTGATAAATAGGCGGCCCTTCGCCCTGGTTGGTAATAATATTGATCACACCTCCAATGGCCTGCGACCCGTAGAGTGCACTTTGGGGCCCCCGCAAAACCTCGATACGTTTCACATCATCTGTCAGCAAGTTGCCAAAATCGAACTCACTGCCGGTAATGGGATCACCGACTTCGATACCATTAATTAGGACCAGGGTATGGTTGGCTTCAGCTCCGCGCAAACGCACCTGGGTCTGTGCACCCAATTGGCCTGCTCGGTTAACCGAAATGCCAGGAAGTTCGCGCAAGAGGTCAGACACACTGAAGCGCGGACGCAAAGAGATATCATTTGCGGTAAAAACGTCGACAGCACTGCCAACTGACTTTAATGGTTGGGATGTACGGCTAGCCGTGACTACAATTTCTTCAAGATTTAATACGGACCCACTATCGCTAGCTAAGGCTGTGCCAACGGGCAAAAGAAATATAGTCAAAATCATGGTGGTTCGTAAGATTGAACGTGACATAACCACCTCCCTCAAAGTGCCGCCCACCGTGCGGATACAGCACAGTGCCGACTTAAAAAATGACAGATGGACATGCAAAAGTTGCCAGCCTAATCCGTCGCAATGTGCGAAACGCGCGTCACCGCGATCAGATTGGCCGCACCACTGGCACACCCCGTCCAATGGTTAGATGACGCTAGCGAAGGCAGGTCTCCTGACTTGCGGATCAATGCGGCCTATCCGCCTTCCCGGAACCCATCTAAGGGTCCTAGTGGCTTTTTTGGATAGGCTGCTCCTCGCTCACAGTTGCGGGGGCAGCTCCGGTTTTAAACCGAATTCCCTATTAGCTGCAGCGCCCAACTGAGTGCTGCAACACCATCACTACCGGCTTGGTAATCCCCGATTCTAGGGGTGTCAATGCTAAAGGCTGCTATTTTGCAGATGGCTTACGAAAGATCATTAAGTGTTGCCATGGCAAACTAGTACTATCAGTGCTGACCCATTCAAATCCAACAGCAGCCATTTCCAGCTTCGCCTGAGCTTCAGTCATCTTATGCAGTGTTTTGATAGGCACCGAAGGGTCCTCTGCCCGATATTCTACAAGCACGATACGCCCGCCAGGCTTCAAAGACCTATACATACCTATACCCATTTCTCGGGGAAGAGAAAATTCATGGTAAGCGTCCACTAGCAGCATAAGGTCAATAGTGTTCTCCTTCAGTTTTGGGCTTGCTGTACTACTATGAACTGGGATGACATTATCGCCTTCACCATTCGCAATTCTGTCTTCAATTAAGCCCAACATTTCGGCCTGTATATCCACTGCAAAAACAAAGCCCTTAGGAACTAATTTACCCATACGAAATGCAAAGTATCCTGACCCAGCTCCAATGTCCGCCACATAATCCGTGGGCTTAAGGTTCAGCAGTTCTATCAATTTATCCGTGCGTTCTTGCTGCTCGCGCTGGGGCCGCTCAAGCCAAGGAGCACCTTGATGACTCATCACACTGGCAATTTCCCGGCCCATGTACGACTTGCCAATACCATCAAATGATTGGGCTATATACTTGTAGCCGTCCTGCGCTGTGGCAGTGCCCGCGAAAACCAAAAAGGCTAAAGCGAAAAAAGGGCACAGAACTGATCTCATAAACAGATCCTTTTGCTGAAGGTGATTGGCCACCATAAAATAAAGAACATTTTATAAAGGCTTCGCTTGAGACAAAACTGAAGAATAGCGGATAGCAATATTACTTAACCTAGTCACTTTTAGGCTTATGGGACGAATTATCTGTGGGAAGATCGCTGGGGTCATGGTCGATAATTGGGCCCGAGGATGGATAACTTCCACGCGGCGGTGCGTCTGTTTGAATACCCCACACTTTAACGCCACTACGGCGCCCCAAAAAATAAATCAGTAAAAGAATAATTGGTGCCACGATAATGGTGGCAACAAAAGAAAAGGCAAATAAAAACAACACTCCAGAGAGGATTAAGACTACAAAGAAAAAACGAATAAGAAAGCTAAACATTAGATAACCTTCTCGTAAATACGATAAGTTTTATAGACCCGTCCGCCAATATCCTGAATCGAGTGTCGTGTTTGTGTATTACTCTCCAGCACCCAGCTCATTTCACAAATAGGCATGCGAAGTTTTAGTGATGCATCCCTTACAGCGCCTACAGTGAGCAACGCTAACACAGAGCCCATGGGCTTGTTCTTGTACTCAGGCATAACTCCCATAAACGGCACGCGCGTTCCCGAGACAACAGTACGTCGTGCCATCACCCGCCATAAAAGTCTCACCCAACCACCAGGCCATAACCTTCCATTGAGACCCCTTATCATTTCGTTAAAATCTGGTAGCGCAACGCACATGGCCTTAGGTTCGCCATCTATTGTAGCAAACGACACCAGCTCAGGGACAAGAATAAGTTTCATATTGGCAACCATATGGGCCACGTCAGCTTCTGTGAGTGGAATAAATCCCCAGTTCTCGGCCCAAGCAGAATTGAAAATGCGCACGATAGTGGTAATTTCTTTATCAATTTGACGAACGTCTAATGGACGCACGGCTAACCGCGAATCTCTGCTTAGTGCTCGCTTTAGCCACTTGATTTGCTTGAAAGGTAACCCCGTATCCATCGGTGTAAGATAGGCAAGCATATCAATTGATTTTGTAAAGCCGGCACTTTCTAAGAGTCTGCCGTAGTATGGCTGCGCATGCCCCATCATCATTCGCGGGGAACAATTGAACCCTTCGACCAAAAGTCCTGATTCGTCATTTATATTGAGACTAAAGGGCCCCAGACAGCGGCGCATACCCCTCTCTCTAAGCCACCCCGTCGCTGCGGAAGCAAGATAGTCTGCAACCTCCTGATCATCGGTGCATTCAAAAAAGCCGAAAAAACCTGTAGCATCATTGTATAATTCAAGATGGCTATGATCCACCTGAGCAGAAATTCGACCTGCTAATTGACCATCGCGCTCGGCTATCCAAAAAGCCGCTTCACCGTGTTTAAACCAGGGATTTTTTTTTGGATTTAACCGATCCCGCTCTATGAATCGCATTGGCGCAACCCAATGTGGATCGTGGCTTTGGCAAGCATGCGCAACATCAATAAAACGATTGGTGTCTGCTCCCGGCACCACCCGGCGGATTATCAAATCTCCCATCTCCCAACTTAACCAGAAGTCGCTGAACCGGTCACGACTTCTTCGCGTTTCCGATGCACGGGATTGGTATTGTAAGGCCAATTCGGCGTCATTCGGGCTACATAGGGATAGCTCTTTGCAACCTCTTCATCATAACCAAGGTTAAAAACCGTCGGCGAACGTTGCTTATCCTTAGAGCTTTGATAAAAAGTTCCAAGTACTCGGTCCCACCAGAAATTTGTGATTCCGTAGTTGCCGGACTCATTATGAAAATGATGCGCCATATGGTATTTTTTGATCTGGCGTACCCAGCCCCACTTGGGCGCATAACCTAAATGTTGAATGCAGTGAAAATATTCGTAGAGACAGGTCTGAATGACACCCACACCAAGAGCGGCCACCCCTCCTACCCACCCCGCTAATAGATAGCCAACGGGAACTGTCGCAAAAGCAACGGTAGGTAACGTCGTATATAAAGCTCCGAAAAGCACTTTTAAATTATTTGGATCGCTATGGTGATCGTAGTGAATACGTTTCCATGCTCCTGCAGTCAGCGGTGACTTCCACATCCAACGACTGTGCAAAATATAGCGGTGGAGCATATACCAAACTACCGGATAAATAAAAATTGTTGCAATCACAGACATTACAACAGGCAAAATTAAAACTGATTCTTGAACGAAAGCAAAGAGCACCAATCCGCCACATAAAAATGCAACTGCTATATAAGCCGCAATTGCGTAATACTGAAAATACGCAACGGTTAAACCGGCAAGGTCCATGCGGTCCAAGTGGTATTCCCGGTTACTCCAAAATCCGAGTTTTGGTGACGAAAGACTCACGGATCGTTTACCCCATTTTCGTAGTTATATAGGCCTGCTTACGTCCGAACACCAGTGTGCTCGAAGTTAAAGATAATCCAAACCCCAATTATGCCGAACAAAGCTAGTGGCAACCAAGCTGCCATCACTGGAGGTAATGAACCAAATTGGCCCATAGCTATCAGAATATTGTCTACGATAATGAACATGAAACCAATGCTTATTCCTCCAACAATGGTTATAACCGAGCCACCCTGACGATGATGGGCAAAGGCTGCAATTCCAGCGAGCAAGGGCATAAGCGCGAGGACAATAGGCCCCGCGATTTTTTGCTGCAACCAGGTGTCATAAAAATAAACCGGGCGTGATCCTATCGCCACAGTGCCAATATATTGCTGAAGGGCGTTTAATGATAATTCATTGGGGTGGTTGGCAAATCGAACAAAATGTTCGGGCTTCAGATGTGTTTCCCAAGCAAGAGCAGCGCTACCCTCAGGGGTACCGCCTACACGCTTCATCTCAACTGTAGTCCAATTGTCGTTTTCCCAAATAGCCAAACGAATACTGATTATATCAGTTACGTTGCTACCATCCCTTTGTTTGAAAAGACGCACATCGTGAAGGATCGTACCGCCGCGCATCACCTGACCAACACGAATTATCGTATCACCTTCCATGACCCAGCTATCCTCACCTGTCACAACTTCACTGCCTGCGCCGTAGCCTGAACTGCGCCAATCCTCCAGTTCAGCATTGGCTCGTACGACTACAAACTCTGAAAATACAAATAATAAGATAGATAGAGCTAATCCAACCCCAACCAGACCACCCATTAGGCCTAGCACTGAGCGGCCTGCAGCGCGCATAGCGAGGATTTCGCTATTCATCGCCATTACAACTAAGGCTGTCAGTGCTCCCAGCAAGCCGGCTAACGGAGCAACTGTTTCAACTAGGGACGGCATTCTCAACATGACATAGCGACTAAGCGACTCTATGGGAGCGCCACCTCCAGCCATAATTTCATTAGCCATGGCAAGTAAATCGAGGGTTTGTAGAAATAGAACTAGACCAACCAACAGCGCCGTAAAGCGCAATAGAAAAGCCTTCATAAGATAGCGCAATAAAATCATGAAACACTTGCCGCCGATGTGGGCCGGCTAAAGCGAAAGACAGACCAAAGCCGATCCATTAACGCGCTCCAATGAGCCTCGAGGCGTTGAACAGGCGGGGCACCGGCTTGCAATCCCGTTCTTACAAACAAGTAAGTAGTTCCTAAGGCGAATGTAGCAAAGATAGACCACAGTAGAACGCCAGCTGGTGCACCTGTGTTATGCGCGTAAGCTTGTATGAATTCAAGAACCTTGTGATAACTGACCAACATCAACAGACCTGCGACTAATCCAAAAGACTTGCTTGACCGATGAGCCATTATTCCAAATGGAGCCGCAAGTAATGGCAAAAAAATCATCGATAATGAGAATACCACACGGAAGTGAAACTCAGATGCCACAGCTGAAGGGGCAACTTGAGTGATAGAGTCAGATTTCATATTTGAATTTTGAACCGAGGTTAAATTGCTGATGCCAGCTGCAAGATTCTCATTATAGGTTTTGAAAAGCTCCATAATCGTGAGCTCTCGCTCATCCCCGCCACGCGCTCGGAATCTGACAAGGTCTGCAAGATTGAGCGGCCAATCAAACACTCCAAATTGAATGGTCTTGGTCCGCTTAGTTTCGGGATTCCATTCTGTACGGTTCCCGGCATATAGGCGCAGAGAAACTGTACCATCCAGAGCACCTGGCAATAGCTCTCCGCGCTTTGCGACCAACGTAGTTATATGGCCGCTGTCTTCTTGGCGGTGCGCAAAGACGCCGTAGAGCTCGCGGCCCGCCCCTCGCGACTGTTCAACGCGCAAGGTATAGCCATTGGGCAGCTCCATAAATACTCCCTCTCCAATACCTTGTTCAATAACACCGGAAGTAATATTGAATTCGATGACTCGGAAGGCGTAACGCGTGTAAGGTTGGATATAACCAGTGAGTGCAAGGTTGACCGCCATCATAATTCCAGCCAGAACAACAGCGGACCGGATAAACCGCCCAATTCCAATACCACAAGAATGAATAGCATCTAATTCTGACTGCAATGACATTCGGCGAAATGCCAAAAGTACTCCTAAAAACAATGCCACTGGCAACGCAAGGCCGATATAATGTGGGATAAGGTAAAATAACATTTGAAAAACGACTAATGTCGACACACCGTTGCCCACGGCAATATCAAGCAATCGCATCAGGCGCTCCATACAGAGTATGACAGCCGCAATGAAAAGTGTGACGGCAAGAACCGGTATGATTTGGCGCAATAGATAGAGGTCGATAGATTTGATCATGGTTTTCCGTTAGGTACCGCCAACCTCGTATGGTGAAGTGACCAGAACCTTGTGTATCCTGTCCAATAAAATGTGCCGCCCTTAACGGCCTCGCACGCTGTCGTCCAGACCCGAGTTTACGCGAGACAATACTCATAAGGATAGAGTTAAGGTTTTCAAATAGTTACAAAATACCCAAAATGCGAGATTTTCACCAAATGACACTATATAGACTAATATTAAGCGGTTTGGACCAGCTGCAGATGACCATCAACGATCATCAAAGGCCATAAGCGTGACAGAGCCCCTAGCAATCATCACAAATACCATGAGCACTGGAAATATGCAGCGCAAGACATGGGTTGAGCCCCTCTTAACAAATGAAGAGGATATCGCCCATTTCAAGGTTGACGATGTAGCGCAAATTCCCAAAATACTATGCCACTGTGCAGAGCTAGGAGCTGAAACGATTGTTGTAAACGGTGGCGATGGAACAGCCGATCTCGTCTTCTCTAGTTTATTAAATCACAATCCATACAAGCACTTGCCCACACTTGCATTGCTGCCTTCAGGCAAGGCTAATATGACAAGTGCCGGATGGGGGCTAACTGGTGACCCCGAAGATGCTCTGCGCGCTGTTCTCAAATACCGACGCCTTGGTTCGCTCTCCCCATACGCAGTGGAGAGATCGCTAGTTTGCGTTCATCGTAACGATGCACGGCCTCCACTTTACGGCGCTTTTTTTGGGGCTGCAGAAGTGATTGATGGCATTCAGCTCTGTCGTCGCTATATATACCCACTTAAAATACCCAATTCTCTAAGCCATATAACCACCTTGGCCATTCTACTATGGCGCAATTTTTTCGGGCAACTTGGAGACAGCAGCATAAAGATCACGGACGATAACGGCCTAATAGAGAATGGCCGATTTTTCGCCATCGTTGTAACCACACTTGATAAGCTCTTACTAGGCCTTAAGCTTAAACCAGAAAAAATAGAATCTTTGCCAGGACCACTAACTTACCTGAGTCTACGCGCGGGTGCATCGGTGTCATTGCGTGCGGCAAGCAGTCTTATCACCCGCCACATTGGGCCTGGTGTGGGACGTATGGTACGCTCATCTAAGCGCCTCACTATCAAATTGTCTGGTGCATACACCTTGGATGGAGAGTTGTATGAAGCGCAATCTGGTGAAGAGTTGATTTTAGATGGAAGTAAGAAATTACGATTCTTACAATTTCCGAAGTAAAAACAGGCATGGTACATTTAACTTCAATAATTGAAGCAGAGACAAAAGATCAGGCCTTTCCAGCCGCGGATGCCTTTTGCAACAATCTTAAACAACAATACGGACCATCAACGTTAGCTGTTCTGTTCTATGGTTCTTGCCTAAGACAAAAAACAGACGCTGGCCTTGTCCTGGACTTTTATGTTCTCGTTGACAGCTATGCAAACGCACTCAAGAGCCAGATAGCTGCGGCTTTTGCTCAGCTATTGCCCCCTAATGTCTACTACCTAGAAATGCCTTTTGAAGACCGGGTTGTCCGCGCAAAAGTAGCTGTAATCTCTGCAAACCAGTTTTTGCGCGGCACCAGCCGTGAGGCCTTCACATCCAGTTTATGGGCTCGTTTCGCACAACCCACCATCATTTTGTACGCTCGCAATGACAAAGTACGCAATCAGGTCATACACGCTCTTGCGAATGCCGTATCGACAATGATAACGCGAACAACACCGCTTCTAGGCGAAACATTTTCCGAACGCGATTTGTGGGTGCGTGCATTTACTGAGACCTACGGGGCCGAACTCAGGCCCGAGCAAAAAACGAAAGCTATCGAATTGGTAGAGTCTAACTTCACCCGCTATACAGCAGTGACCAATGCAGTCCTTGGTCCACATAAGGCCAGTGGTGTATTTCATCAAATTTTGATACCGCAGCAACTTGTCCGAGCAAAACAGCGCTGGCGCCTTCGCCGCTTCTATGGAAAGGCGCTTAATGCTTTGCGTCTGATCAAAGCGTCATTCACTTTCAGTGGCAGTCTAGATTACGCGGTATGGAAAATAGAGCGTCACTCAGGCGTGAAATTTGATCTCACAGATGCAGAGCGCCAACGCCCTTTGCTCACCGGCATTAAACTGTTTGTAAAAACTCTGCGGCGGGGTGGCTTGCGCTAACTCAGCCAACAGCGATGCGTCTCTGTTCCGCTGATTCAATCAGACCTAGTCGAGCAGCCACATCAGAAAAAATNGCTATAACTTCGTCCAATTGCTCTTCNGTNTGGGTGGCACAGAGGCTAGCNCGCAGAAGCGAATANCCGAATGGNGTAGCTGGCGGNANGGCAAGATTCACATACACGCCCGCTTCAATTAGGCCNCGCCAGAATACTGCCGCAGTTTGCGGNTCCGGCGCCACTACGGCAACCACTGGACTNTCTTCACTGGCGATTTTAAGGCCAAGAGNCGATAAACCAGTTTGTAGCTTCTTAGCATTACGCATTAGTCGCTTACGTAATGCACCGCCTTTCCGAATGAGGCCAAGGTTTACTGTTGCTGCAGCTACTATCGATGGTGGCAAAGAGGCTGTGAATACATACGCGCGGCACATGAGCCGTAGAGTGTCGAACTGGGGGTGATTAGATACACAAAAACCGCCAACTGTTCCAACAGACTTAGAAAAGGTTCCGACGATAAAATCTACATCCTCCTCACACCCAACCTCCTCGGGCAATCCACGACCAAACTTTCCAAGCACACCCAACGAATGCGCCTCATCAGAGAGTAAATAGACATTCTCATATTTCTTTTTTACAGCGACGATCTCTTGCAAGGGCGCTCGATCACCAAGCATCGAGTATATACCCTCGACAACAATAAGTTTGTTGCCCGGCTTATTTGTCAAACGCGCGAGGCGCTTATCAAGATCAGCGGCATCGTTATGCTTGAAACGGATGACCTGGGCCTGGCCTCCACGCACACCATCATAAATGGATGCGTGACAATCAGCGTCCATGATAATGTAATCTTCTGGTCCCATAAGGGTCGAGAGAATGCCAAGATTGGCCAGAAACCCAGTAGAAAATACCATCGCGTATTTCATGCCATAGAAATCACATAGGGTTTGCTCTAATTCTTTGTGCCCTGTGTACGTACCATTGGCAACACGACTACCTGTTGTACCAGTGCCGTAAGCATCAAGTGCAGCATGCGCGGCATCAAGAGCTTCTGTCGCAAAAGTTAATCCAAGATAATTATTCGTGCCGACTAAAATTGTGCGGCGACCCTCTATAATAGCTTCGGTCTGAGATAGGACTTCGTCCATTCTAACCTGGAATGGATCGCTACCATTATTACTAAATAGGTCATCACGCTGCGCCATAAGTGGAGCAAAACGATCAAGCAGATCAGCCATTAGCATCCCCAGTTATTGTCTTCGTACTTAAGGTCTCTCATCACTCATTATTTTCTCAACCGCAACGGCCATATCGTTAAGCGTCACTATGTCAGGAAGGATATTGAGCGGTACAGATATATCGAAGTCATCTTCGACTACCGCGATAAACTCCATAACTACCAAAGAGTCAAAATCCAGATCTTCACTGAACTTTGTCTCTGGCTTAAGTTCCGCACCGGTCTTGTTGAACGGTCCAAGAATTTCAATGAGCGCCGCCATATTATCTGGCGATGGCTCACCGGGCTTTTGCGCGCTCATAACGGGACCGTTTCAGTTTACCCACCCCAGTCACGCAAACGCCGCCTCACCGGTCTACCCGCGCAACTAGGAAAAAGGGTGGGGGAATTAAGGAATTATGACAAATCAACTTAGACGTTACTTTTTAACAAACCCCGTGAGGTGTACCAGTTAACCGTGTTCTCGAAACCTTTTTCTATATTCCACAATGGGTTATAGCCTGGTAGTGAGCAGGTCTGAGCAACCCAGTCCGGGTGAAGCAGTTCTGAAACTTTTCCCCAGCTGAGAACGGTAGGACGGCGAGATAAAGCCGCGCCAAGGCTTCCCGCTGCACCAACCATGTACAAAAAAGGAATTGGCACTGAGATCAACCGAGGGAATATGCGCAATACGGAACCAGCAGCAGTTGCAATCTCGGGCCAAGTGTAGCCCTTTGGGCGCCCATCATCGAATTCGATAGGCCCATCAGGCAGTGCATCTAATTCCAGAGCCGAGAAAATCGCGCCAATAACATCCTCCACATGAACCAACGACATGCGAGCTCCCGAAACTTTAGGTATAGGCACAAAGCCATAAGCCGCCATTTTAAAAATTCGCAACGTTTCCATATCGCCAGGACCATAAACTACGGGAGGCCGCAGGATAATAATAGGAAGTTTGTCTCGGAAAGCACATAACATTTGCTCGCCTAGACGCTTGCTGGCAGCATATGTTGAAAGGCTTGGCTCTCGAGCCACCAAAGACGACAAATAAATAAGTCGTGGGGGATTCGATTGCATGGCAGCAACATCTGCCAGATCCCTGACTCCCGCTCCATTTATTGTAAAAAACGATTCACGGCTCAAGGCTTTTACGGCCCCCGCACAGTGTACGACCGCATCAACACTATCAAGAAGAGAATGAAGTGCTTCTTTTTGAGAAAGTGATCCCCTAACCCAAGAGACCCTACCTTTGGGGAACAAGCAATCATTCAATGGCACTTGGCGCGTTAATGCTCGCACTTGATGCCCGGCTTCAGTCAACGCCCGAAGAAGATTCTGGCCAATGAATCCCGTTGCTCCGGTGACCGCGACAATGGGCAAAGTCATCTCTTTTCAGCTTGCAGAGGGACCGACATCAAGCCGCTCAATTTTACCAGATTCGAACATAGTTTTAGCACGACCCCGAGCCAATTTACCGGACGTCGTCTTGGGCAAACTCCTAGCCGGCACTAAGATTACATCACATAGAATGCCAACCACCTCCTGGACGCGAGCCGCTACTTCCTCGGCGATACGTGCCCTCTCCTTGAGATCAGATGAACGGCATTGCACAAGTATACTTGGTATTTCAATGCCATCAGTATTCGTTAATACAATAGCTGCTCCATCACCAGAGCGCAGGCCATCCATATGCTCTACAGTCCACTCAATGTCTTGAGGCCACACGTTACGGCCATTTATGATCATCATGTCCTTAGCTCGACCAACAATCACTAATGCGTCACCGACCCAATACCCTAGATCGCCAGTATCGAGCCAGCCATCAACGATGACCTTGGCTGTCTCATCAGGATCATCAAAATAACCACGCATCACACAGGGACCTAGTACAAAAACCCTACCAACTAATCGATCCGATAGAACGTTCCCAGAATCATCTCGAATTTCAACTTTGTGTTCTGGTATTATCTTGCCACAGCTAACAAAGCTCCGTGCATCATGCGAGCCATCGTCGAGTATGGGAACAGCACGATGGTCTTCAAGAGCTTGCTTATCAACATGATCCAAAGTCATGCCTTTGCTACCCTCAGCAAAACTAACCGCAAGAACACATTCAGCCAGCCCGTAACTTGCGCAAAAAGCCTTTTCTGAAAATCCATAAGGCTTAAAAACATCAGCAAAAGCTTGCATGACTCCAGGTTTGATCATTTCGCCGCCAATGCCTGCCACCCGCCACGAAGACAAATCAAGATCAAGCGATCTTTTCGCCATTGATGAAACCCGGCGAGCACAAAGCTCATAACCAAAAGATGGCGCATAAGACAGCGCGCCGCCATTCTCACTAATAATTTTGAGCCATGTTAGCGGTCGTCGTGCAAAATTCTCGGTTGCCAAATAGTCCATCGAGGACTGGCTAGTAACGGCGCCCAACACAAAACCCACCAAGCCCATATCGTGAAATAGGGGTAGCCAGGATACACCGCGATCATTAGCGCGGTTACTAACACCAAAACCATTCATAGCGCTGCAGTTTTTCATCAAATTAGTATGAGTGACCATAACGCCCTTAGGAAACCGTGTAGAACCTGAGCTGTACTGGATATAAGACAAATCTTCAGGCCCGCCGGGCTGAAGAAATCCTGCGCCCTCGGGTAACGCTGAGAGGTCTTTCAATGATCCAATCAGCACCAATCCAAGGTCTGCACCTGCCTCTTCTACTAGAGGCAAGAACTCTTTTGGACCCAAAGCCATACGCGCTCGGGACGACAACATCTGACCCTTAATTTGATCTATATAAGATTCACGGCGTCCAAATGCCGTGGGTAAAGGCATTGGTAGCGGAATAATTCCCGCGTACTGGCAAGCAAAAAATAAAATTAGAAATTCTGGTTCCGTAGCCGCGAGAAGAGCAATGCGATCGCCAGGGCGAATACCAGCCGCTACAAGCCGACGTCCGTGGCTTTGTGCTTGCTCACTAAGGTCACGATACGTCAAAATAGCATCTAATTCTCCGCGCGCTGAGTAAAAATTTAAACCCGTCTCTCCCTTGGCTGCGTAATTAAGAGACTCCGTAAGAGTCGCAAAATCGGCAAGACGCTTTGCCAAGCCCGGCGTTTCGCTTGGCGTTGGGCGTAGAGTTTTTATGCCATCAGAGGATGTAGTCGGTTGCTGCATTGCAGGTGTTGTCCAAAACTTATATCTCGCGAATGATCAATTCACCGAATGTAACAATTATTACAATCAGAGTGCACCGAACAACATACCTTATTTGCCGCTCCTATAAGGCACCGCTGCACTCTTTGCGGTTCTATTAAAAAAGGATGATTTGGAAAACAGCCCTAATTGACATTAAACCCAGTCTTCGCGAGCAACCTATAAAATTCCTTAATAGCCTGCTCCTTATCAGCCGCATCCGGTATATCACTTGTAAACTCTGTGATAAAATCCTTACGGCGTAGATAGGACACAATACTCTCTCTTGCAATCGTGGTGGCTCGACCAACAGTCAATACACCCGACGAACAAAATGTTACTAAACGGGTCGCACGGTCACGGAAGGGCAACCGTTTATCGTCTAGACGCTCAATTACGCCCTCTGAGATAATATACTCGGACACGATTTCGTCAAACTTACTAACAATTGGGTCTTTTGTATCGCTCAAAAGACGAGAATTAAGAACCAATCTCTGGATCGCAGCAGCTTCCTGCAATCGACTCTTCTCGGTACGGGCGTTTGGGGCAATCATATTGATTGAATCGAGCTGTGCGGCTAACTCCTGAATCTGGCCCTCCACTGCTGATCTAAAATCATCAGAAGACTCAGGGTCGTACATGTCAAGAAGGTAAACAAATTTCTGTGTTCCAGAAATCAGTTTGTCGCGTACGCCTTCCATAGATTTCTTTCGTCCTAAGGCCCCGCCTATGTTTTTTAAACGCCCCCAGCGCTCAGTCAAGCCGACAGCAACAGCGCTGCCACCCACGACGCCATGATCAGTAATGATACGCTTGAGAATTTTATCAAAAAATATTGTGTCATCTGACTTATTATCACTATTTGTTAGCCTGACCACTCCCGCAAGATCTCGTCCTAACCGTTCAACTAAAACGGCTCGCGACTTAGGTAGGAAATCATTAACAAATAAGGGGTTCAGAAGGTCAACCAATTCTGTTGCAGCAAATTTAGTCGGAACACACTTACCTTCTAGAAGATCAAGCATTCGCATGAGCGCATCACCAAGATGTTTCGAAACACCGATCACATCTTTAATAATGGTCCTGCCAACAAAAATATCAGCGAGAAGTTCGTCGATCATAGACACGGCTCGTTCGTCCTGCTGAGAATCAGCCATGGGCAATAGTTCGTGCATTTTATTAATCCAGCCAGACCAACTTATTGTTGTGCGCANAAATGCAACCATCGCCATATATTGACGCTCTTCTTCATCCTGATACTTGGCGTCTATTTGCTTAAGAAAATTGTCGAGAGTATTATTTTTCAATTCAGGTAGAGGTACCGCATCTACCTTCCGAGCTCGCGCTGCAATCCGATCAACTGCATCAAATATATGGTCCTTGCGCTTACGCGCATCTTCCCCAGTCATCCGAGCATGTAGGCTGGATATTTTATCAACGGCGGAGGGAACCATAGTGTCCAGATTTAGGGCACGCTTTAAATTTTTATGATTATGCAGAAGCTCCAGGGGGGTTATCTCGTGTTTCTCGAGATACTTAGCAAAAACCCTCGCCATTGTGTTGCGAGCAGCCGTTTGATAGTAATCGGACAATTCGTCGCATAAGGGCGCTTCCTTGACCGGTGTGATAGAAAAATCTTCATCTTTTTCTACCTCTTTCATCTGGCAGAAAATTTCAGACTCGCGCGTATTGGATGATGAAAAGCTAGTTTCCTTGATAATACGCACACCGCGCGTTTTCTTGAGGGATAAGAGCTGAGTCGCCTTAAGGCGAGCAGCATCTTCTGTGGGCATCACCTGGTTGATGGCCCAACCGCCGTCTTTATAGACATGGACTTCAAATGAAGTGCGCCCAAGGAGCGCCATTCTGACTATTCCTTTTACGTTCCCCATCCCAATTGGAAATGGGATTTTTTGTCTATCTTATGACAGATGTAACAAATTCTTCGTTGCGGGGCAAAATCCGTTTTTAGAGTCTCAAACAGAGCTTTTAGCTATAAATACAGTTCAGCATCAATTCAGTCTTCAAGGCTATAAGTACTGAATTGCTTGCGCAGTACGCTTTTTTGCACCTTTCCAGTCGCTCCCAATGGTAGACTTTCGACAACCTCTAAAGCATCCAGAAGCCAGAATTTTGGCACTCGCTCTGCCAGAAAAGTGTTTACCTGCTCCAGGGTCGGGGGATTATCCTTATCGCTGGGGACGCAGATCAACAACGGCCGCTCCTGCCATTTGGCATGTGGAATACCTATAACAGCAGCATGAGCGATAGCTGGAAAACTCATGGCTACATTTTCAAGGTCAATAGAACTGATCCACTCCCCACCCGATTTGATAACGTCTTTTGCCCGATCGGTAATTTGCAGATAGCCGTCGGCATCCAAGTTCCCTATGTCTCCTGTGTCAAACCAACCGTCCTCTGTGAGGTGGGTTTCTTCATTTTTATAATAGGAGGACGCAACCCATGGGCCTTTTACCTGGAGGTTACCACAGGACTTGCCATCATTTGGAAGAACTCGTCCGTCTTCACTCACGATACGAAGCTCAACACCATAGACTGCTCGACCCGCCTTCAACTTTAAGTCAAGCTGTTGCTTTTTTGTTAACGTTCTATGTTTGGGTTTAAATGTATTAAAAACTCCCAGTGGTGATGTTTCAGTCATGCCCCAGCCTTGGTTTACCTCAATTCCAAATTCTTCCTCAAAAGCTACAACCATTGATTCAGGCGGTGCAGCACCACCAATGACTACACTTTCCAAGCTTTTTGGTTTACGACCAATTTTTCGCATATGAGCAATCAAACCCATCCAGACTGTTGGCACACCCTGCGCACAAGTCACGCCTTCATCTTCCATCAACCCATATAAACTTGCACCATCGAGAGATTGGCCTGGAAATACGATAGGCGCACCAACCATAGATGCCGCATAAGGTATACCCCAGGCATTAACGTGAAACATCGGAACGACTGGCAATGATACCATTTCAGGCCCAATTTTGAATGTGCCAACGAGACAATAAGAATGAAGTACTAGTGCTCGGTGGCTATAAAGAACTCCTTTAGGATTACCTGTTGTACCGGAAGTATAGCAGAGAGTGGCTGCCGTATTTTCATCGAACTCAGGCCANTCGAAGNCTGNTGGATATGGTGCAATTAGGTCTTCATAAACAAGACAGTCTTTATCAGAGGCTGATGAGGGCATATTGGCCAAATCTGTCAATACAACAAATTTCTCGATACATTTCGCAGCCTTCCTCAAACCAGGTACAAATCCAACAAATGTTGAATCGAGAAAAATGAAACGGTCTTCAGCATGATTGATTACGTATGCCATTTGGTCNGGGGATAAACGCGGATTCACGGTGTGGCACACTGCACCTATGCCAGCGATAGCATAGTAAAGCTCNAGATGGCGCCAGGTATTCCAAGCNAAGGTCGCGATNCGATCTCCCGGCTTCACCCCACACTCAACTAAAGCATGAGCAAGCATTTGAATCCGTGAATAGGTATCAGCATAGTTTGTTCGGTGTATAGGNCCTTCAACGCTGCGGGTGACAATGGGACAATCACCGTGATAGGTCGCCGCAAACTCCATGAGGGAAATTGCCATAAGAGGCCGGTCCATCATTTGTCCGTCAATTGTCATAAACTACCTCTCCTATTCTCAAAAACTACCTCACATCGTAGCCCTTTGGACGCCTAATCTCCATAATAAGGCGCCGGGCATTAACGAAAAAGTATAGAAATCTGATTGACAATTAAGAAGTTTGCCACGGGTGGCTCTAGCAGTAGGAGCAAGTCTCATGCTTGGAAATACTACTTATCTCGTAGCTGGAAGTATTAGAGTTCTAGTGTGCGGTATCCTTGTTTGCTTGGTATTCTTATTGTCTGCCTGCAACGGTGATCCACGTGCCGAATACAGAGAAATGCGTGGACAAATCCAACGTGCCTATGGTGCCAACGATTACAAGAAGGGTGCGGATTTAGCTGAGCGCGGCCTCTCGCTAGCTGTTAAAACGCTGGGTGGACAATCTGAACATGCGCTTTATTTCGTGCAAGCAGCATCTGCAAACCACATAGCTCTGGGCGATACACACAATGCTATAGCAGCTCTTAAACGTGAGATCAGTATGCGCGCTGCTGCTGGACAAACCGAAGACCGTCTTCAATCCCGCCGGACTCTATTGATTAAATTGGCTGAAGAGAACGGCGACGTCTTAGCCGCTGCAGACCAGGCAATCGCAGTGGCTCGTGGCATTAATATGAGCGTGGAAAAAGACCCGCAACCAGTTTACAGGCCAGAAACAACTTACCCGACTGAACTTTACCGGCAGCAAATAGAAGGGGATGTTGAAATACTGTATAGCTTGGACGAAGGTGGTGCCGTTACCGANGCGNTGGTTGTGCGCTCGACCCCNGCTAAAGTATTTGANCAAGCNGCGCTNNAAAGTTTTCGCAANTGGCGTTTTACACCNATGCTAAATGCCGACAGCNAGCCNGTGCCCCTTTCTGGNCGNACTTTCACAGTTGCNTTTCGNTTAGGNCGATAANNCTTACNNAGCCTAAAGTGCATATCGNANTAAAATATCTANNATNATTGTATCACTGACCTGGNGGAANAACATTCATNGCNNGAATTAATATTTTANATGCTAGACTGCGCCAGAGCTAAACTGATGATGTTGATGCTGTGTTTGATCCGATATTTGTGAAGATATTGAAGGCACCCTTAGGCCGCACCGGAAGGGCGCTGGCTGCGCGTGGAATCCATCCAGACACATTAACCTGGGGGGGATTCTCAGTAGGGCTGTTTGGTGCAATGGCAATCGCAAATGAACTCTATTTGTTTGGCCTTGCTTGTATCCTTATAAATCGTATTGCTGATGGGTTGGATGGTGCAGTAGCCCGAGCAACCCAACCAACAGACTTCGGTAGTTACCTAGATATTGTTCTCGATTTTATAGCTTACTCAGCAATCGCAGCAGGGTTTGCTCTTTCCAACCCCAACCATACATTCGCTGGTGTTATGCTCATGGTGAGTTTCATGGGCACAGCATCTGCTTTTTTAGCTTTTGCAATCATTGCGGCAAAACATAACCTAAATACAGAAACCCGCGGTCGGAAATCAATATTTTATGTGGGTGGAGTTGCCGAAGGTAGCGAGACTATAGCGTTTTTCGCCATTGTCTGCGTGTGGCCAGAACATTTCTCACTCGCCACGTGGATATTTATTGGGATGTGCTGGATTACGGTGGCTCAGCGTATTTTTCAGGCTAAGAAAATATTTCGTGATTCAACTGAGCTATCAACAGACATTTAAGCAGCGCGCGCCTCAGATTGGGTAAGTAACATATAAAGCCCATCAGTGTTATCAGCGCCGCGCAGTTTTTTACACACAGTTTCATCTCGTAACAGCCGTGAAATACGGGCCAAAGCTTTCAAATGGTCCGCGCCAGCACCCTGGGGTGCCAACAAGAGAAAGATGAGATCTACGGGGCGTTCATCAATTGCATCAAAATCAATTGGCTTAACTAAACGCGCAAAAACTCCATGCAGGCTATCAATACCTTTTAGTTTTCCATGAGGTATCGCAATACCATTACCAACGCCTGTGGTGCCAAGTCGCTCGCGTTCTAGCAACGTCTCAAAAATGCGAACCTCTTCTATACCCGTTACATTTGCAGCATGCCGAGAGAGTTCTTGTAATATATGTTTTTTACCACTTGCCTTAACACTAGAAAGGATCGCCTCTAGCTTTAGTATATTTCTGATTTCCATAGCACGCCCTTATACCGCCATCACCTTAATCAGTTTTTTTAAGTCTCTAGCGTTCAATATCTAATCGGGCCGGGGTAACCTTGCTGGCGAAATAGATATTAAATAACCCACTTCAGATCGAATCAACATCCACCCCCGTCCCCACATGACCCGCTTTATAAAATTGAAAAAATATCAATGCTTAAGCAGTCTCCCGAAACTGCAACCTGTGCTTTCTTTCATTAGTTCGCACTAGATCTAAAGGGCATTGAAATTTGGCGGAACATAGGCGTGCAGTACCGAACAAGTCAAGAAGTGTAGGCCAGATTTACTTAATTGGTTAAAAGCCTCGCAATCCAGTTGTTTTCGCACGGCGGCGCTGGACAGAAGACGCGATATTTAATGAATCTCTATACTTAGCAACAGTTCTGCGTGCAACTTCAATACCGTCTCTACTCAAAATTTCTACGATTCGATCATCAGAAAGAACATCTGTTGCCGCCTCGGCATCAATAAGAGCTTTGATGCGATAGCGCACAGCTTCTGCAGAATGCGCATCTTTTCCGCTCGATGAGGGCAAAGACTGTGTGAAAAAATACTTGAGCTCAAATATTCCTCGTGGAGTCGCGATATACTTATTTGTTGTGACACGACTCACTGTACTTTCATGCATCTCAATCGCGTCTGCAACTGTCCGCAAAATAAGCGGCTTGAGATAAGTTATACCGCGGCGAAAAAACATGTCTTGCTGTTTAACAAGCTCTATAGCCACCTTCAAAATTGTTTCGGCGCGCTGATGAAGTGCTTTTACGAGCCAATTTGCCGATTGTAATCGCTCCGCCATGAATGCCTTATCTTCTTTTGTCGCAGCGGAAGGATTTATATTTGCCATATAATTCTGATTCACAAGTACGCGAGGTAATGTTTCCGGATTAAGTTCGACACGCCAACTACCGTCAGCGCGCGTCGACATAAGAACATCGGGTATAACAGATTCGTTTATCACTCTTTCAAAGCGCAAAGCAGGTTTTGGATCAAGAGCTCGCACTTCGGAAATCATATCTTTCAAATCATCCACAGAAACACCACAAGCCTCACGTAACTTTCCAAGATCGTGTTTAGCGAGCAACTCTATATTTTCTATGAAAGCAGACATCGCTGGATCCAACCGGTTTCGGTCTATAAGCTGAAGCTCCAGGCATTCTTTGAGATTTCTTGCAAAAATACCTGACGGATCAAAACCCTGCAGAAGTCCAAGAATACGGGCCACCTCTGATGTATCAGCACCTAGTTGAGATGCTGCCTCCTCCACACCTATCTGGAGATAACCGCTCTCATCCAGTTGATCGATTAAATACATACCAATGAAGCGGTCTACAGGTGCATTAACCGCAAGGTTGAGCTGCTGAATCAAATGACTCCGCAAGTCGGGCGTATCGGCGAGAGTTTGCTCAAGAGTCGGCAAGCTATCCTCTACAGCACTTGCACTCTTTGTTGGCAGACTATCGAAGTCTGAGCTTTTATCTGGGCCAATCAGTACATCATCGTCGACACCCACAGAGTCCAAATCGAGTGGGGCTTCGTCTTGCCCATCCATTGTATCAATGATTGAGGTATCAGGGTTTTCTCGGTCTGAGGAATTACCAGCACCTTCTGAAAGAGCACTCGCCTCACCACTTTCATCTATTTCCAATAACGGATTAGATTGGAGTTCTTGCTCAACATAAGCCTGTAGTTCTGTAGCTGACAACTGCAGCAACTTAATAGCCTGCTGCAACTGCGGCGTGATAACTAGACTTTGAGACTGTCTAAGATCTAGCCGTGGAGAGAGAGCCATGACTATGCGTTCACCATACTATTAGAGACTAAACCGCTCTCCCAAATATACGCGGCGCACTCCTTCATGGGCGACAATCTCCGAAGGCTGCCCCTCCATGAGTACTATCCCCTCATGTAGAATATAAGCACGATCAATAATATCGAGCGTCTCGCGCACATTGTGGTCAGTAATCAGTACGCCCAAGCCTCGGTCCTTGAGATGTGACACCATCTCTCGAATTTCACCCACGGCGATAGGGTCGATCCCCGCCAAGGGCTCATCTAATAGAATAAAGCTTGGCCGGGATGCCAGGGCCCGAGCTATCTCACAACGGCGGCGCTCACCACCGGATAAAGCTAGTGCCGGTGACTTGCGCAAATGATCAATAGAAAATTCATGAAGGAGCGCATCTACAAGCTCTTCTTGTTTCGCCTTATCAGCTTCAACAATTTCGGCGACAGCACGAATATTACCTTCAACAGTCATGCCACGAAATATCGATGCCTCTTGAGGTAAATAGCCAATACCTAAACGTGCGCGGCGATACATCGGTAGCGCTGTTATATCTTCACCGTCCAGATAAATTCTACCGTGATCCGGGCTTATAAGGCCCGTGACACAATAAAATGATGTGGTTTTACCTGCGCCGTTAGGCCCCAACAAGCCAACGGCCTCTCCACGCTGTACAGCAAGATTCACATCGCGAAGGACAGGCCTACCTTTGAAAGTTTTCCCCAAGTCACGCACAGCTAGACCTGTGGGCGGAATAACTTCGTGGCCGTGCAAACTCTGCGTATCTTTCGACACGTCCGATATATCAGGCGCCATTCCTCCCCCTTCTTTAGGCCGCTATTCTTGGACCACCGGCGCAGAATCTACCACAGCAGGCACACTCTCCACAGTCGCTGGAGCCGCACTCGGTGCTATAAGAGCCCGCACCCGCTCGTTTTCCCTAGGGCTTTCCATTCCAGCTTCTTCGGCACTACCAAAAAGGCGGCTGGTACCTCCTCTTACATTCATAACAGCAAAACCACCACCAAGTTGATTGTTGTCCTGACTAATCTTAACCGATCCTTCCAAGGTCGCGATACCGCTTTCGATATTATAATTACCGCGATTACCTCTAACTGTTTCTTTCGTGGTCTCCATGCGAACATTGCCAAATGCCTGCATAAAAACAATATCCGCTCTGTCGCGACCAGCAGTGGTCACCACCTCACCCGGCTCTGGCTGCCTAAAAAATGCTATTAATTTATCTGCATGTAGCCGCCGATTTTCAGCATCCTCCGCCATTGCAGATCCCTCGGCCACAGCTACACGTTCATTAGACCAGTACTGCAAAGCACGACGCGCCATAACGAACCCATCTCCCGTTTCAAGCTTAACGTTGTCACCTTCCAACACAAGTACAGCTTTATCAAAATCATAGACAGCGGCATTACCTGTTGCAGTTTCCGTAGCTGACTTCATAGTGACGTTGCCTGTAGCAAAAACGCGGTACAGTTCATTAGCCCCATCCGTCAGAGTGCGATAATCAGCCATCAAAGTATCACCAGCAACGCTGACATCACCCTGTAGCGCGACTGCTTTTCCACGAGCAATAAAGCGGCGCTTTTCTTGCTGCCACTCAATACCGCTTTCGGCAGTCACTTCAATGGGCCGATTTGAATTCTTAGCATCGAACACCAATGACTGGGCCAAAGCTGTATGATCACTGGCAAAAAGAATCGCAGCTAATACGAGCGCCAACATTCGATAGATTATGAACAACTGGTCTACCATCTGTGAATTTCTCACCGGGCCGTTCCTGAAAGTGCACCGTCGGCGGCATCCGATTCTACCCACTTGCCAGACCTGACATTCTTGCCGCCATCAAGTACAAGATGCGCCGGGCCAATAAAATATACCACTTTTCCTGTTTCAGACATCATGAAGCCTGCCGCTTCCAAAGTTCCAAACGGGCCATTACTGCTCACAAGCTCATTTCCAATGGCTTCGCCTTTGTCGAGATCTATATTCGCTGAACTCGTGTGGAATTCATTTCCTTGATCCTGATATAAAGACACATTCCCGTCTAATCTCAATAATTGCTGATCGCGGTTATAAGCCCCATTGTGCGCAGAAATAGAAAGCCATGAACCGTCTGTCAGGCTAATATCTGCCTGAGGGGCAGTTAGATCGACGGTTGGATCGTCGTCAGGTCGCTCGCGAACATTTTCCGCAGTAACAGAATATGGCTGCCCTTTATCATCGGCCCCATAGTAACGGGCATTTGTCATACTCAATGTGTCAGTAGCAGACTCTTCAATCAGACTCGTTCCTATGCGGAATCGATCATCTTGTTGACGGAACTGGGGCAGAAGGACAATAAGTAATAGTAGAAAACCTGCTGCAGAAGGAAGCAACACCTTCATAATGCCGACAAACCGGCTGTACTGGGCTACAGAGTTGGCAACTGAGGTATGCCTAGGCTTCCAAAGAGCTGTTCGGCGGCCATCTGCTGGAACAACATTACTCGTGGACTTATCACCATCCACTAACTCTGAAATGTCTACCATCAGACTGCTCCAGCACGCAAAACATCGTGCATTCTAAGAATGCCGACAGGCCGCCTGTCTTCAACGACAAACACACTAGTAACCTTCCATTCGTTCATTCTCCGCAGGGCTTCTGCAGCTAATATGGACCACCCAGTGGTTTTTGGTGTCTTTGTCATGACATCAAGAGCTTTCATATTAAATAAGTCGTTGGAAATATTTCTACGTAAATCTCCATCAGTAACGATTCCGATCAATTCATTATTCTTATCCACCACACCGGCAACACCAAAAGTTTTCTTAGTCATAACAATCACAACCTCGGCCATTGGCGTAGCAGGAGTCACTAAAGGTAGCTCGTCTCCGACGTGCATCAAATCGTTTACCTTATAAAGCTTGCGACCCAACTGACCACCTGGATGAAATACTTTGAAGTCATCAGCAGTGAACCCGCGGCGTTCTAAAAGCGCTACTGCAACAGCATCACCGAGGGCAATCATCATCGTAGTGGATGTGGTCGGAGCCAATCCTAATGGACAGGACTCGCCGACCTCAGGCAAAAGAAGCACGGCATCAGCCATCTTAGCCAAACTTGAATCAGGCTGACCAGTAATAGCCACAAGAGGAATGCCGAATCTACGAGTGTAAGAAATCAAGTCTGCCAATTCAGGCGTTTCACCTGAATTAGAGATCGCCAAAACGGCGTCACCGGGTGCGATCATTCCTAGGTCGCCGTGGCTAGCCTCGGCTGCATGGACAAAAAATGCCGGGGTTCCTGTGGAAGCCAAAGTAGCAGCAATTTTAACGCCAACATGGCCGCTTTTGCCCATTCCAGAAACAATCACTCGGCCCTCGACCTTAGCCATAATGTCGAGACTTTTTATAAAACCGTCACCAAGACTTGCTGATAAAGCATCAAGCCCTTTTTTGGCGTGATCAAGAACGCGGCGTGCAGAGGACCGATCAGCAGAGTCTTTTTGAGAATTCACAACTGGCGCCTTCCTAGCATCAGCCATCAAAATGTTCATAGCCTGTATTGCCTACCGCACTTTCTTAAATTGACTCTCTGCGGCAGAAAAAATGCATCACTAGTCTTAGTCGCGAAAAGCCGTTGCTAGAAGCGGCCAAGCACACACCAAAGACATATGGCGCTTTCTTTTGAAGCTCTTTAATCGCGCAGACACAATATAAATAGCTGAAAAGTATTACTTTTGGCCTAAAGGGGGTCAACTCACCATAGTTGCCTCAAATGGCCATAATGATGATTTATGCATTTATTACAAATAGTTAATGCTCAATAAGTTTTAAGAATGGGCAAAGATATCTTCATCAGCCCACCCGGCCAAATCCAATGCAGCACGCTCAGGTAAGAATTTAAAACAAGCATCAGCCAAGTCTTTACGGCCCTCTCTCTCTAGAAGAAGCTCCAAAACACTTTGTAATTTATGCAGATACAAAACATCGGAAGCTGCATAGTCGATCTGCTCTTTTGTCAAAGTCTCTGCCGCCCAGTCTGACGACTGCTGCTGCTTGGAAATTTCTACACCTATAAGATCTTTGCACAGATCCTTTAGGCCATGTTTATCCGTATTAGTCCGCACAAGGCGGGAGGCGGTGCGAGTACAATATACTGGCATACATTTTACACCTAGATGCTTTTGGAGCATGACAAGATCAAACCGAGCAAAGTGAAATATTTTTTCTATCTTGGGGTCCGACAATACTTCAGCAAGGTACTTGGCAGGTGTGCCTGGGATGATTTGGACAAGGTGTGCATCACCACCTCCATCTGAAATCTGTACTACGCATAGGCGGTCTCTATGCAAACGCAGGCCCATAGTTTCCGTATCGACGGCGATACTGTCTTTGAAGACGACGCCGGAGGGAAGATCCCCACGATGTAAATGATTAGTCAAATTATAGCCCTACCATGCTTCATCAGAGAATGACCCATATGACAAGACCCGCCTACACGACACACCTAGAGTAAAAAGGTGGTGCCCAGGAGAGGACTCGAACCTCCACGACCTTGCGATCACTGGCACCTGAAGCCAGCGCGTCTACCAATTCCGCCACCTGGGCGTCTGGTACCCAAAGAAACCGATCCATGCCAAGACCACAAAACGATACATAGGTACTAAACTTTGATCATTGCCCTGCATAAATCAAGGCGATGTGATCCATGAACAAGGCGAGACGGATACAGTGCCCCATTAGGGTTGTCAATGCGAGGGCTAGTAAGGCTTTTACGGTGTGGCCCTGAAAATAATCAGAACTAAGTGGGATGCCGTCTGACCCTAGGTATATTGCCAGACATCATGTTCTATGCCACTGAGGGTCTAACGCTTACTGGCTTGAACGGATGCGAAATTGATGACTGGACAATCGGAAAAACTGATAGCGATCTTCGGGGGCTCAGGGTTTATTGGTCGCCACTTGGTGCGCCGTTTAGCAGAACAAGGATGGCGGATTCGCGTGATTGTGCGAGATACTCAAAAAGCGTCCTTTTTGAAGGTTTCGGGACGGGTAGGCCAAATTTCATTAGTTCCGGCCTCAAGCACCAACGAACAAAGCGTTGCGAGTGCAGTCCAAGGTGCCGATGCAGTTGTTAATCTCGTGGGCATTCTTTACGAACGTGGCAAAAGATCATTCCAGGCCATACACATTAACGGTGCGAAAAACATAGCAAAAGCTTGTGCAAAGGCCGGCGTAAAGCACTTGATTCATATTTCAGCTCTTGGGGCAGATAACGCATCACCGTCTAAATATGCGCAAAGCAAAGCAGCTGGAGAAACTGCCATCAAAGATGCATTCCCAGGCGCTACAATATTTCGGCCGAGTGTGGTGTTGGGTCCTGAAGATGGTTTTTTTAATCTCTTTGGCCGGTTGATTCAGATTTTTCCCATCGTCCCGTTCTTTACTAACACCGTGCCACACGCAGAGGGCGGCGGTGGACCAAAATTTCAGCCAGTTTATGTCGGTGATGTCGTCGCAGCAGTATCACAAGCGGTTTCTGATGACAGTTACGCAGGTAAAACTTATGAACTTGCGGGACCAAGAATTTATGACATGCGTGAAATTATAACGATCGTGAATAATGAAGCACAACGGAAGCGCTGGATTATTGGGTTACCATTTTTTGTCGCCGGAATAACAGCTTTCTTTTTACAGTTTTTACCGAAACCACTCATTACTCCCGATCAGGTAAAGCAGTTAAAAATCGGTAGTTTAGCGACTGGTAAACTACCTGGGCTTGATGCTTTTGGCATCACGCCTACGGCAGCCGAAGGTGTCATTTCCACGTATCTGAAAAGGTACCGACCACTTCAACAAAACAAGCGATTGCGCATAAAGCCCAACAAGTAAAGCTACTTCTTGGCGTCACGAAAACTATATTTCGACCCAACCGTAAGCCATCGCTAAGATTATCCCACCCACAAATAGGCGATAAATAGCAAAGAGCTTAAAGCTATAACGCCTCAAAAAAGCCATCAGAATAGCAACAGCAATTAATGCACTCACCATACCAATTAGGCTGCCCAGCATGTCTGCACTGGTCACCTTTATTGTTTGTAGGCCCAATTCAAGCGCATCACGAATGCAAAAAGCCAGCAAAACAGGAATACCTATCAGTATTGAAAGACGCGCAGCAGAAACTCGCTCATAACCAAGAATTCGCGCCATAGTAATCGCCAGAATCATGCGGCCAGTTCCAGGAATTAAAATCAAGACCTGCGCAATTCCTATGATAATCGCATCCAGGAAAGTGGTATGCTCAACGCGCTTGACAGTCATGCTCATATGGTCGAACAAAAAAAGCAGAATAGCACCCACTGTCATAGCCCAGCCTATGATCTCGGGTGATAGCAGATCGATATTAATGTAATCTGAAACTAACAGCCCAAATGCCACAGTGGGAATTGCAGCTAATAAAATTTGGCCTGCAAGCCGCGCCTCTGGATCTCGATTTCCTCTGAGGACTCTGGCAACGCCTATCACCATCGTCCATATATCTCTCCAAAAATAAGCTATTATCCCTACAAGGACACCTCCTCGCACAGCCATTGGGAATAACAAAGTGGGCTTGGGCCTTGGTATGGCCGACTCGAATACTGCGGTGTGCGCAGCAGGACTTATCGGGAAGATTTCAGCAATTCCCTGAAGTATTGCAAACACAATATCTTGTGCCATTGTCACTCTATAAAAGTCCTATCCTTGAGCCATGTGATCATACAATAGGCCTTCAGGCAGTTCCAGGAACACAAAATCTAGTATTTAGTAAATATATGTTTACTAATTTTATAGTATATAGCTTGTCTGACTGCCTAGATATTTCCCCGCTGACGTAGTATAGATTTTTTTATGTCAGCTTTACTGTCATATATGACTGATTTCTCTGGATATCAATAGTCCAAGCCTGATAGGGTCCGAATTGTGAGCAGGCTCAAACGCTCGGACCAACAGGGCCGTCTGCTAAAACAGAGTTAGCCAATACCAGAACAGGTAACGTCCTCAATGGTAACGGCAATATTACACAGAGACGCGAGCCGACGAACGGAATACGACGGCGCCAGCACGCAAATTGTAAACCGTTACCGCATTCCAATCCTGGCCACCGGGGGAGGGGAATATGTGAGTAACGAAATAACAGGGGGGCAAAGAATGATCCGGAAGATGCTACAATTTGTTCGCCTTGATCAGATCACGCCCACAAAAAGAGTGGCTGAGACTCGGCGTAAGGATTTTAACGAAATTTATGAGGAATGGCCCCAGGCCGATGCAAGCGACCAGGCATCGCGCTGCGAGCAATGTGGAATTCCATTTTGCCAAGTCCACTGCCCTGTTCAAAACGATATTCCTGACTGGCTGAAGCTCACCGCTGAAGAAAGATTCGAAGAAGCTTATGCTTTGTCCTCAGCCACGAACAATATGCCTGAAGTCTGCGGGCGTATCTGCCCCCAGGATCGCCTGTGTGAAGGCTCCTGCGTACTGGAACAATCGACCCACGGTACAGTAACAATCGGCGCTGTAGAAAAGTACATCACTGACATGGCCTGGGAGAAAGGTTGGATTAAGCCCGTAAAGCCCAATAAAGAGCTCAAAGAGTCAATTGGTATTATAGGAGCAGGTCCAGGTGGAATGGCCGCAGGAGAAGAGCTCCGTAAGCTGGGTTATCAAATAGAGATATATGACCGTTACGACCGCGCCGGCGGCCTCATGATATACGGTATACCGGGGTTTAAACTTGAGAAGGAAGTGGTTGAGCGCAGAGTTGCGCTGCTTGAAGAATCTGGAATCATTATTCACCGCAATATTGAAGTCGGTAAAGACATAAGCTTTGGTGATCTTCAAGCGAAGCATGATGCGATCGTTGTCGCAACTGGTGTTTACGCAGCCCGTGAACTCGCTTGTCCGGGTGCCGGCGCAGATGGCGTTCTTGCAGCGATGAGATATTTAACAGCATCTAACCGTAAAGATCTTGGCGATAAGGTTGAGGATTTTGATAATGGACATTTAGATGCCGCTGGAAAAAATGTGGTGGTTCTCGGGGGTGGAGACACTGCTATGGACTGCGTTCGAACAGCTGTGCGCCAAGGAGCTAAGTCTGTAAAATGCCTCTATCGCCGCGATCGAGAAAACATGCCCGGGTCACAACGGGAAGTTGCCAATGCTATTGAAGAAGGCGTTGAATTTTTGTGGCTTTCGGCGCCAGAAGCCGTACTGCATGACAGTGATAACGAGGCTACTGGAGTCCGCGCTGTTCGTATGCGTCTGGGTACCCCCGACATGTCGGGCCGGGCTAAGCCAGAAGAAATTGAAGGATCTCAATTCGTCGTCCCCGCAGACATGGTGATAACAGCGCTAGGATTTGATCCAGAAGATTTGCCGGTAATGTTCAATGAACCAGCATTGGGCATAACACGATGGGGAACTTTAAAAACCGACTTCAGGACTCTAATGACAACCATGGAAGGGGTTTTTGCTATTGGCGACATTGTGCGCGGAGCTTCGCTTGTAGTTTGGGCGATACGCGACGGCCGCGACGCAGCCACAAGTATTGATTGTTACCTAAAGGCGCAGAACGCAGAAAAGCCCCAGCGGCTCAAATTAGCATCCTAGATTAGGCCACAAGGAAAAGGTATGGCCATGCATAATTCTGAAAGCACATTCGAAAATGGCAAAACGTTTATTGCAAATTATCGTAAAAATGTCGCCAAACTGACAGCAGCGCACGCCTATGACCCCGCTCTAGAGCACGATGCCT
>PASS01000024.1 GCA_002712165.1 Fidelibacterota bacterium | reverse complement strand
GCTGAACGGCGCGCTGAACGGCGGGCTGAACGGCGCGCTGAACGGCGGGCTGAACGGCGGGCTGAACGGCGCGCTGAACGGCGGGCTGAATCTCTTTGAACGCGATTTGATCGTCTGGAACTTCTATTAACCATCTATATAATATATATATATATTTTTTTTTTGACTTAATAAAAATATTTACTGTCCATTACTAGCCTTCCAATTCTGCGCAGCCTGTTTAAATGCTTCTTTATGCTTCAAATCTGGATTTTCCGCCTTTACTTTCTTAATCTCATTTTTCATAAATATGTTAAATTTACTTAATTTTTTACCAGATCTCCTTGATGACTTTCTAGCTGAATCATCATTACCTCTTCTAGTTGAACGGCGGGCTGAACGGCGGGCTGAACGACGCGCTGAACGGCGGGCTGAACGACTCGCTGAACGACGCGCTGAACGGCGGGCTGAACGACGCGCTGAACGGCGGGCTGAACGACGCGCTGAACGGCGGGCTGAACGACGCGCTGAACGACGCGCTGAACGGCGAGCTGAACGGCGGGCTGAACGGCGCGCTGAACGACGCTCTGAACGGCGGGCTGAACGGCGGGCTGAACGGCGCGCTGAACGGCGGGCTGAACGGCGGGCTGAACGGCGCGCTGAACGGCGGGCTGAATCTCTTTGAACGCGATTTGACCGTCTAGAACTTCTATTAACCATTATATAATATATTATATTTTATTTTTAGATAATACATGAAATATTACATAAATTTATTATAAATAATAACTTTCACTTCGCGATTAAAATAAATATAATATATATTATTAATAATGGTTAAATTAATTATCTCAAAATCTGATAATAAAGAAAAAAAATTAAAAGCAGTATTTATCTATAACAATGGTAAAACAAAAACAACGCACTTCGGGGCGAAGGGTATGAGTGATTATACTATCCATAAGGATAAAGAAAGAAGATTACGGTATAGAAAGCGCCATAAAAATGACCTGAAGACAAATGATTATACAAGAGCTGGTTATTTAAGCTATTATATACTATGGGGTAATAAAACAAATTTAAAAGACTCAATAAATGCTTACAAGAAGAGATTTAAATTAACTTAAATTAATTTATATTTTCTTAAGATTAAGTATAGCATCTTGTAATTGATCTATAGATGGAGCATCAAAATTTATTTCTGTTTTTATATTATTTCTCATTAATTGAGACTTTTTTCGTTTTTTAAATATTGGCGTATTGTATGATTCACTTCGTGGAGGTGGCGGTGGCGGTGGTGGTGGTGGTGGTGGTGGTGGTGGTGGTGGGATATTTGATTGAATTAAACTGTTTTTAAAGGAATATTTAGATAAATAGAGTGGTACTAGTAATTTAGATTGTAATATATTTGATTGAATTGTTATAATATCCTTATATATCCATATACCAGATATATTAATAATAAACTCACCATAACACATCGGTATAATTTTATCTACTTTATTCTTATATTGATCAAATATTAACATCCTATCAGAAACTTTACATTTTAAAATATATGAATTATCCTTTTTTTTTAATAGAGGGAAAACATTCATTTTATATAGGGTATTAATATATTCGTATACTTTGTTTAAATTATTAAATAATAGTTGAACTAATCTATCATTATGTATATTAATTAATGATAATTCTATTGTTTTTTTATTATAGTTATTATTAATACCATAGTTGAATAATAATGGTGTTTGAATAACCATTTCTGAATTATTATATATTAGTGGAATGAATGTATACTCACTTGAATATTTTAAACATTTCCTTAATTTTAATAATTTCCGTTCTATATTATGGTTTGGTAATAACATCTACTACTACTTAATATAATCTATTTAAATAGATAATATAATAATATATTATATGGAACTATGTGGTATTTGTGGTGATGATTTAAATAATGAATTCGTACATACAATTCCTCTCTGCAATCATTCATTTCATTATTCATGTTTATTAGATTCATTAAAAATGAATAGAAATTGCCCCTATTGCCGTGGTAAAGTAAATTTATTACCGCCTATTAATGGTCTTAAGAAGTTAATTCCAGGTATACATTATTTTGAAGATAACTCATATAATGTATCAAGTAAAGGAGATTATATCCATTCAAATATAGGATGTAATTATAAGTTTAAGAAGGGTAAGAATAAAGGGGAGCAATGTTTAAAGAATTGTAAATTAGGATATCATCAATGTAAATTACATTTAAATAAAATTTGAATTTAATATAATACGAATAATATATATTATAAATAGAATCATAAATGGATTATTTACCAGGTAATCCATGGACATATGATAAAGATGAAATTAGGTTAGAAAATATTCGTAAATTAAGAGTTATGAAATATATACAATGGAAAAATGCTGAATCTGAAATAAATAGTATAATATCTACTTATAATAATAAAGGATATAATATATGGGATTTATGTGATAATAGATTTAAGTTCATATTTAATCATAGAACAAATCGATTTATTTTGGATAATGATTTAAATAGAAATAGAATAAGAAATTATTCTGATTATATTCAATTAATAAAGCTTACATTTAATGTTACAACCGGTTGGTATTGCTTTAGAAATAAGGTTCATATACCCGATAGATCATTATATGAGTTATCTTCAAAAGGATATAATTTAATAATAGAGGTTTCAAGTCGTAAAAAATATACATATGATTGGGAAAATACTATAGAGGAAAAGTTATTAAAGAATATAAGTGAATTAAATGATAAACTAAAAAACTATAATATGATGAAGAACTTATTCCTATTTAGATTAGATGAACAAGGAAACCGGAACAATAAGATGAAAGGTATATTAAAAAATATATTAACTATATATGACGATTTAACAGATCGAATTAGTGAAGGGGAGTATTTAGAATTAATGAATTATTTAAAGGTAATCAATAATTTATGTGATAATACGGAGTTGTATAGTGAATACTATACAATAGATTACTAGATTCTTTATATTTGAATGTTATTTATTCATAGTATAATCATTAGGATAGTTTGTTCTATTATAAGGGACTTCATATGATCCATTATTATTAAAGCTACATGTATTAGTTGTTTGATAATTAATACCATTACTATCCCAATTGATAGAATCTTTATAACAGAATCGATTATCATTAATATAATTATTACAATTCTCAAATGTACTAAGGTCTATTTGTTTATTTATTTGTTGAATAGAATCAATACTATTACCACTATTTGTATTTGTAACATCGATAGGTCTATTATATACTTCTACATTTAGTTTTGGATAATCTAAAATAAAAGTATTGTTATTAACATTACTTAAATTATTTACATATAGACGATTATTATTTGTAATAATAAAATCTAAGTATATTTTTTTTGATGAGAATGATTTATTAATATTAATAAATAATGTTACTATATACCTTCTATTCATATGAATATCAATTTGTTCATTTATATCAATAAATTCTATTATTGAGATTCTTTGATAGAATAAATTATTGATATGATATTCTAAATATTTCTTTAATTTAATTGGTAATGTATTTGATAGATACTTATTAAACTTACATATTCCATCTAATTCATAATATTGATTATATGTTTGATCATACCATCTATTATTGTTATGGATTTCATTATTATAATCAATCTTAAAATATTGTGATTTATTCTTCATATCCAACATAGGATTTATTATTGAGTTATCATATATTAAATCAGCGGTCACTTCAGAATCTACTGTATTATGGTTAATTAATATGAATAGTATAAATACTATAATTAACGACGCTAGTAAATAGTTACGTACCATATACTTATATTATATATTAAATATTTCTATTTATTTAGTATTATTTGTTTATATCTAATTAAATAATCAGTTATAAATCTATAAGCATTATATACCTGATCTAGTTCCTTTCCACCTGTAATTATTATCTTCCCACTTTTAAATATAGCTAATGTTATTCGTTTACATTCTCCATTACCATTAGAATTTCCTTTTCCATCACATACTTCAGTACAATTACAAATACCATTATTATTTAATACATTATTATAGTATTTAATATTAATACCTGGATACTGACATGGTTCATAAGTACAGAAATATCCATCTCTTATTAGATATCTATAAAGTATCTCCCTATTTATAGGGAATCCTATATCAAAGTCACTATTAATTAATACAATATCGCTATATATTATCTTAGGGTTATCATTATCAATGAATACTTTTTCTGAAAGTGTATTACATTCTTTAATAAATATATATAATACTTTATGAATTTGTTGTTCATCTATTAAACCAGTCATTTGTATTTTTCCATTATTAAAAACTTTCATATTTATAACCTTGTTTAAATAGATATGTATTGTAGCTTGATTAAAGAATATATTCCGTTTATTAACCTTTCTAACCTTTTTTAAATTCTTTTTTGAATAACCCTTATAGCGTTTAGATCCATCCGTATTATTCCCATATTCAATATATCTTATATTATCATTAATTGATAAGTTATTAAATACCACATCTAAATCTATATTAGAAGATAATTCGGATAAGCCTGTCATTGTTGATATTCTTAAACTAGACATTTATTTACTTCAATTAATATATTGAAATAAATTCAAATTATAATATATATATATATATATGGCAGATGGTGAACAGAGTAAAGGTAAAGGAGCACTATGGTTTATAATTATTATTGGATTAAATATATTATTAACAGCTTGGGGTGTATACCTATCATTAGGGATAGGTGTTAATGATCCAGATGATGAAGATATCAATGAAGCTGCGAAAAAAGAAGCAATAGATTCTATCGAATTTAGAAGAAATGCTGTACCAGTATTATTTGTAATTACATCAATATTATGGATTGTTGTATTATTCTTAGCTAGAGGTGAATATAAGCAAGCAAAAAAACTAGGTGCTGATTATAAATTTGGTTCAAGTACGCAGGATTATGGCTCAACTATGAATAAAAAAAGACAAAGTCTAATGAATAAAGTATCCAGTGATGGTAAAGCTCGTTATAAGAGAAGGTTATAGAATAAAAATATATTATAAAAATATATTATAAAAATATATTATAAAAATATATTATAAAGTATATGATATTCATTCTTAAGTTAATTGGATTAGGTAGCTTTATTAGAGCACCATTACATATTATATTAATATTTATAATTATCTTTAAGCTTGATATAGAGGAACTCTGTAGATCTATAGCTGGATGTTGTTCAGAATCGGAAAAGGATAAAGCCTTTCGAAAGTGTACCAGAAATGCAGATTGTATGAACATAATTCGTCAATGTGAGCAAGAAGCGGTTGCTTTATGTTTAGATGCACCTGTAGAGGAGGGGGAGGATTGCCCTGACTGCTGGCACACCAACTGCCCTAAAAATGATTTACATAAAAGAATATTTTGGAATTTATCCGTCCAAGATGACGGTGAATTAAATGATGAAGAGATTCGATGGGATCTAAAAGAAATACTAAAATCCCCAATAGGTGGGTGTACTGCATGTGAAGATAATGAATTATGTAAAAATGCAATTAAATGTATTGATTGGAAACAACCTTCATGTGATAAAGTACTTATGGGAGAGATAATGGGGGGAGGATTGGGCGATATTTATTCTAAATTATACTCGGAACGTAGACATAAAGAATGTGAAGATCTTATAGAAGAGCATCTGGAGGATGACGATTCGACGGTGGATGATTTAGAGAGTGATGAAGAAGACATCTTTAATGGTGATTATGATCCATGTTTAGATAATGTTTTATGCAAGAATACAGGGTTGCTAAAATTTATAATTTACTTATTAGGTCTATTTATATTAATTACGATACCTTTTCCTATATAATAGATAGACAGTATTTTTTTGACCATTCTATTGATTGATTTATTTTGTAATTTTTATTATTATATTTCAAATAATAACCGTATGGACCTATATGAATATAAATATCCTTCTTATTATGTGTACATACCTTTTTCGGATATGTAACAATTGTACTTATATCATCGGAATTAAATGTATCTATACTACTATTCATCATCTTTAAATAATTTGATACATTTATAAATCTTTTATTATAAGATAAATAATATCCATAAGGTCCTTTATATATATGTAATTGTTCATTATTATATTGAATAGATTTTATAAAATTCTTAGATCGATTTAAATCTATAGTAGACATTTCTCTTATAACAGTTGATGCAAACATATTATATACTTTTCGAATAACTTCAATCCAATCTATTTTTCCAACCGATATATCATCTAAATCCTTCTCAACTAAGGAAGTAAATTCACAATTAATTATATTAGAGAAATGTAACTCTAAATAAGTTAATACTTTTTTTCCTAGATCTGTTAATAGTATCTTATTATTCTGTTTTGGTATCTTATTTATACATATTTGTTCACTAACTACCCCTTCTTTCAATTGGATTGTATCAACCGGTATATCTTTCGAAGGAATAACTACTATTTCTGTATATTTTCGTGAGTACACTGTATTTATGATATTTGAATATGTTGATGGCCTTCCAATACCATTATTCTCTAATTGCTTTACAATTGATGATTCATTATAGTATTGTGGTGGATTGGTTGATTGATATGAAGCTGTTGCTTTTATTAATTGATACTTTGATTGCGGTATTGTATTTAAATTAACATCTCTATTTAAGGTATCATTTGAATCTGTATTATATTTTAAATATCCTTTAAAATATAAATATTTTTGTTTGGATTGAAAATATCCATAGCTATCTATATCTTTATTTGTAAAGTTAATAGTTAATACATCATAAATAGCAGGAGACATATAAGCTTGTATTGTCCGTTTTACTATTAGAGAATATAATTTGATTTCATTATCATTATAAGAATCAGGTAGTCTAATTGTTAATTGTGTGGGGCGAATAGCTTCATGTGCTTCTTGTGCACCTTTTATCGTTTTTATTTTCTTCTTAGTATAGTACTCTGTTCCAAATTTATCATGGATAAAATCTTGTAACTTATTTTCAAAATCTATATTTATGTAAGTAGAATCGGTTCTCATATAAGTAATAAATCCATTTTCATATAGTTTTTGAGCTATAGACATTGTATATGATACCTTAAATCCAAAATCTTTTTGTGCTTGCTGTTGAAGTGTTGAAGTTATAAATGGGTTTAATGAATATGTTTTTTCTTTAGTTTGGATATAGTCTTTGATAGAGAACATTTCTGAAATTGTAAATTGATTAAAAAGAAGCTTCACTTCAGTTTTTGAAATATTCTTATTATTAAATTGAAAATTCACATCTATTTTATCATTAAAAATACCATTTAATTGATAACATTTTTCTGGTTTATATTCATTAATATTTACTTCATGTTTCTTTAACATATGGAGTAAACAGCTTTGAACTCTTCCAGCGGATAAACCCTTTTTATCTGTTTGAATATGTTTCCATAGTAAAGGAGATAATTTGTAACCAACTAATCTATCAATTATACGCCTTGCTTGTTGAGCATTAACCATATTGATATCTAATTGCATTGGATTTTTAATTGCTTTATCAAATGCATTCTTTGTAATTTCATTAAATTTAATGCGGTTCTTATCTAATGGTATATTGAGGAGTCTAGTACAATGCCATGCTATAGCTTCACCTTCTCTATCATCATCTGCTGCTAATAATATAGTTGAATATGTGCCTTTCTTTAATTCTTTAATTACTTTACGTTTATCTGGTAATACTATATAATTAGGTTTGAAGTTATTCTCAATATTAATAGATAATTTACTTCTATCTAAATCATAGATATGTCCATATGTTGACTTAACATCAATTGATTTAGATTTATAGAACCCTTTTATTTTTTTTGCTTTAGCAGGTGATTCAACTATTAAAAGTATATCCATATAATAATACTTATAATTAGTAATCAAATTAAAATATATAATAATTTAAATATATTAACTAAATATAATGAATCTATCAAATAAACTTTCAATTATGATAGTATTTTCAACTATTCAATATATATCTGATATATATCAATATCCATGTAATTGTTATTTTGGAAATATAACCTTATATTTACATCATATATTATCGGGATATATATATTTTGGTTGGTTATTAAATCCATTGTATCATGGTATATTCTTAGTTACTATGTTAATCCATTGGAAGTTAAATAATAATATGTGCATAATTACACAACTAACTAATAAGATCTGCTATCCAAATATACAAGAGTATAAATATTTTAATGACTTCATAAATCAATTACAATTACACGAATTGATTAATTATATAGGGTATTATATAATCTATATATTATTATTAATGGATTTATATCTATATATTTGTTAAATGTTTTATTATTAATACTATGCTTATAATACAATGTTAAAACTAAAATAAGTTACCCATCGAAGATGTCTGGAATCAGGTAGTGGGTGGCCAAGGCCAACGGCGCTGCTCCCGGAACAAATGCTATAGCTGCCGCTTCTACAGGATGATCGACTACTTCATTAATCACATCATCTTCCACGTGGTCAACCGTTGTTGAAACTTTATCTACCGTGTGGTCAACCGTTGTTTCAACATGATCTACCGTATTATCTACCGCAGCTGTAAAACGATTCCAAGCTTCACCTACGTCTGATTTGAATTTCTCAACAAATTCATGACCTAATTCATCAACATAATCTTTTGTGATTAGTACAGCATATTCAAGTAATATATGATCATGTTTAAATATATGAATAATCATCTTAATACATATAATATGTAGGCGGGCTTGGGCGTCCAAGTCATTTAATGGGCCTATAATTGATCCAGGAGCCGCAGAGGTGCGTGGATTCCTAAGTACATGATTTCTATAATCAGGTGCTTCGTTAAACATATACTGATATACTGGTTTTAATGCTCCTTTAATATATTCAATTTTATCTTCATCTCTCTCTCTCACCTTATTAAATACATATACTAGGTAACTATGTATAGTTTGAAATAACAGATCGGACTGGGTGCTTATAGAATCTACTAATGAATGATACATATCTAATACCTCCTGTTCGCCTGCTTCAACTCGTTCAGTAATCTTACCTTCAATTAATTTCTTACATAATGCAGCGCAATTATCCATATCACTGATTGCTTTGACCATCTCCACCATCTGGTCTCCAAATGCTACCGGCCCCCCAAAACATTCAATTACTGAAATAATTATACTACTAACTAACACAGCCGTTTCACCCACTTCTTCTGCTGCAATTACAACCTCACCGCCTGCGGCAACCCCAACACCGACCCCTGTTGCGGCAACTGCTAGATCCACTTCCTCTTCAGCAGCAATAATTCCTTGAGCCTCAACCCATTCAGCCATCTCTTCTTCCATCGGGCCTGCTTCTATGCAAGTGAATGCTGCTTCACATTTTACTATAAATCTAAATAAATGGATTGCATCTTCGACACAATCTTCTATTTGGTCAGCTATTTCAACCACGTCACCTATTTCTGGAAAGTAGTGCTTGATAACCTTCTTAACAATAAAAATTAATATTTTTTTTGTTAGATCAGATGGTTGATCCTTCAAATACTTAAAAAATTTTCTAAAACTAAATACTCTTTTACCATTTTTTGTTTCCATAACCTCAACACCTGCTTGTACAAGATCATTCAAGGCACTCGTAACGGGTGCAATCCAATCATCTCCAGCTACATCAAAATTTCCATCGTCGGTCTGCCCCCCTCCCTGGCAACTGATTTGTAGATTTTCATAATTATTTGCATAATTATTTATACCATTACAATAGTAACCTATAATAAAGAATAATATGAAAATAGTTATTAATAAATAATGCATAATATATATTAAAATATAAAAAAATTTTAAATTATATTATAATGCTATTTATAGATCTATTCCTTGTAGCTAAAAATGGATAATTTATACATTTTTCATCTTTAATAACGTTAAAGCTATCAAAAGCATAGGTCTCATCTTTTATAATTATGCTCCCTTTTATCTTACGAACTAGACTTAATAATGATTGATCATGTCTATTATCTATAAAATACTTTTTTTGAAGTTCATTATATTTATCTGTAATTAAATACTTATCATAATCAAGTATATCAATGCATGTATTCAATATATCATATAAATGTTTATTCTTCTTCATTAAAAGAATACCTCCAACATATTGCCCTGAGTATCCTATTGGAGTATTACTATCTATAGATAAAGCATTAAATAATTCTTGTATAGTCCATTGAATCTCATAATGAGGCATTTGAAATGATATTATCCCATATTTCGAACCCTTTAATAATTGAATATATTCATTCAAACGATTCTTACCACTCTTATTTATAGTACAACCTGAGTCTATATATAATAGTATCTCATCATCTTCTATTTCCCTTAATCTTTGCATAATTATATCTATCTTCCAAATCCAATATCCTCCACCCCTTTTCATCTTTAATATATCATTAAACTTCTCCCTAAAATTACTACTTAATTCATTGGGGGAATAAACCTTTACTGTTTTAAAGAATCCACTATAAATAGCTTCATTATAAATACGTTTTTTTGCATCATTGTAAATTGTATCTCCATATGTTATCATATGTATTTCATTTTGTTGCATTAGTTATATATAGTATATAACCTTCAAGTAGTTTAAATATTAAATATAAAATTTGAAATTATATTATATTCTATTTATTATATAATATAGAATGGCTCCAGGAACATATAATCCTACATCTAAAAATCATGGTGGTGGACATACTGGTGATGGAAAGAAAAAGCATACTGGTATATACCGAACAGGTTATAGATTTAAAAGGGAACCTAATATTAAATTTAAAGTAGGTACAAAAGTTCAAGATATTCGTACAAATAATGTAGGTATAGTAACGGAATCTAATAAGAAAAGGGCACGTACGCTTATTTATATTCAATTTAATTCAAAATGTATGTATATTAATACTAAATATTTACGAATTATTAATAATGATATAATTAATAGATCACCTAAGGTACATTCTGAAGAGTACAAACAAAAAACGGAGGAATTTATAAAATCAAAGATAGAAGAATCAAAAGCATTGAAAAAGAAACAGGAGTTAAACAATGCAAACAGGAAAAACTTCTTAAAATATAAAAAAGAATTTAATTCAAAGGTTAGTAATTTAATTCTAATTAATGAAGATAATAAGTTTATCAAGATTGATACCTCTAATGAAGTTATTAATGAATACATTGATTGTAAGTTTAAGAAATTAATTGAATTTGAAAAGAAGTTAAATAAGAAGGTATCATCTATAGATGTTAATATGTCTAAGTACTTAGTACTAAATACATTTAATAATATAAACCTTCTATCAAAAGATAAGTATATTCAAAGGTACGTAAATGCATTAAGCTAACTTATAATTCATAATATGTTTATATGTTTGATTATAACTATCAGTTAATAACTTTACCTTTTGATCCATATCAATAGAGAATTGTTCTATAGTACTATTTATATCTAACTGAATACATACAATTCTTTTATCTGTTAAAGGAATATCATACGCTTCATTTATATTATTGATTATCCTTAATATATATGAAACTGCAGTTAATTCTAATATATTATTTGTATCTATTTTTGATCTAATATATATACCTAAATAGTTATCATCGATATTAGTATATGGTAGTATACCAGTTATCCCTCCATCTATATAATATTTTCCATTATATAATACAGGCTTAAATATAATTGGTATAGAAGTAGTCATCTGTATTAATTGAATAATTGATATATTTGGTGAATTTTTATATGATATATACTCATCCTTTAAATCAGTTATATTATATACTTTTACAATAAGTTCTATTTTTGTCTTATCATAGAATTCCTTTAAGCTAATATCTGTGATACCATATTTATGTTTTAACAGTGTAATAATAATTTCTGATATCTTTTGATTAGAAAATAATCCCTGATTAGTGAATAAATCATCCAAATCATTCATATCTAATACTCCAGATAGTTCATAATTAAGTATAATCCGTTTCATTTGATCTAATTTATATTTCAATAAGATACATATTGCAAATATACATCCTGCTGAACATGCTATTATTTTTTTAATTCCATTTAAATCATGTTGAATTACTTTATGCTTTATTAAACAGTCAAATACGCCTATATATGATATACCTTTTGTACCACATGCTGATAATAATAGAGTGTCTATTTTCATTAAATAATTATATTATACTTATATAAGAATTATATGAGTAAGATTTTAAATATAAATGAACTATATAATACATCAAAACGTAAAGAACTAAATAAGATTAAATTATATAATGAATTACTTCAAAAGTGTCATAACCGTATTAAATTATATGCACAACATGAAAAAACAAAATGTATTTATAGGGTACCTGAATATACAATTGGTTATCCATTGTATAATTATAATGATCTAAAAGAGTATATTATTAATTCATTACAAAATAATGGGTTTATAATCAAAGATAGTTTGAGTGGAATACTTATCTCTTGGGATAAAAATACAAACGGGGGTATAGATAATCGTGTAACAAAGGGTAGTGAAGAGTTATATAGACCAATTGAAGATTATAATCCTACAGGAAATATACTATATAATCAAAATTCATTATTATCTATTCAAAATAAATCTAATCAATTTAAAAATATTACTTAATAATCTTCTTCAGTTATAATAGTCCATTCCGAATCTATATTAGTATACATAACTACTATATTATTTAATTGCTTTATATATTTTATATCATCATACATATCTAAATAATTTAGAAATTCACCTTTATGATATTTGATGAACTTTGTAAATGGCTTTTTCTTACCTTTAAATGTTATTTGATTCTCTGTAGTATCATTCAATAAGTAAATTAGTTCATTAAGATCTAATTTATTATTATTACGTTTTAATATATCTACAATTTCCTTATAACCATACTCAAATCCATTATATTTTGTATAATTCCAGTTTGAGGCCATTATATCTATTATTATATTTAAAATTTGAATTATAAATTTTTGATATTTGGAAAGTTATGAGTTATTATAATAAAACCAATATATCTACATATGAAATAGAATCAACTATAGAGATTTTATTATTAATTATTTGCATAGTATTTATAATATTATTGTATCTATGCTCCTATTTTAAAACAACTATTATAAATAGGAATCAACATAATAATATTATAGTGAATCTTGATAATGGTAATCTTGATAATGGTAATAATAGACCATATAGTATACATGATACTAATCATGTAATTATAGAAAGTACTACACAAAATGAAATACTATTGACCAGTAATATCAATACACCTGAAACTGAGCAACTTAAAGGTGAATGTCATATATGTATTGAAGATTTTAAAGAGAATGATGAATTATATAAATTAAAATGTGGACACATATTCCATACAAAATGTATTACAGAATGGATTAATATAGAATCTATTTGTCCAACATGTAGAAGTACTAGCATAATCTAAATTAATTAAAATATTCTATTATATATATGTTATATCTATTTGAAAAATTTTTATCTAGATCATTAAATGATCCACATGAAAAAATATATTTTAATGTACTTTCAGTCATAATATTCGCAGTAATATATTATATAATCTACTTACTTAATGAACATGCTTATTATATAGATGATGATATATTATATAAACGAGAACAAACTGGTCTATATTTTACTGACTTTTTATATTTCTCTCTATTATTTAATTTTGCAAATTCATTAGGAGAGATTGTACCCATAAGTACATCTGTAAGAGTATTAACATCAATACAAACTACGTTATTTTGGTATACTGCATTGTATTAATATCTACAACCAAGTAGTTTAAAATATTCTAAATATGCTAATTGACTAGATATATTTATATTACTATATTCATTATAGTATTTAATTATATTATATACTACCTTATTATATATAATATCTTTCGGGATTGTATTCGTATCTATTTTATCTACTAACAATATATATCCATACCCAACCTTTGATGTACTCATTATAATCTAATCAAGACAATAACCTTAAATAGAATACATAAATAGAATATATAAAATATAATATAAAGTATTATATTATGAATCTAAGTATATTTTTATTTGTAATGGGTTGCATATTAATATTAATTGGTTATGTTAATAGTATAACTGATGAAGATACTAAATATACTGTTGAATATTTACCTAGAGATATATGGGATAGTATGGTACACAATTCTGTAATCTAACGACATACTCTATAATATGGAAATGTCCCGGATTTTTTACTTTTCCTTGATATCTCACATATATCACCAGGAGTTAACATCTTTAATATAGACATTATATCATATCTATTAATTATAGGTAATTGTTGTAATCTGCAATTACATTGTTCTAAAATTTGTGATATATCATCACCATCGCGTATAGTATTATGTTTCGGAACGTAATCATTTTCAAATAGATTTACTGTAATAGAATTTAATGGTAATAAATATACATTACCAAAATGTCTTGATTGAAGGCTAATAGATTTCTTTTTGAATGTATCAATCATTGAATGAAAGTCATCAGCATGATCATTAAGCATTGATTGTTTACTTATATTTATTAGATCAGATATCTTTATAGTTGACTCTGTAATACCCTCATTTATAATTATTAATATATTATCCGTATAATTAATATGTTTCTCATATAAGCTATTCACCTTATTCAATATTGATTTTGTTAGTCTTGAACTATTTATACCATCATCTGGAAAATTATAATACAATACATGTAATTTATGTGAATCAACCAATTTATTTGTTACACTAAATGAACATTTACCTGCTACCCCTAATATATTTAAAATATTATTTTTAACTGTATCATTTACATATAATTGTTTCACTTCATTAGTAGATAATATTGGTATTTCGTCTGTATTCCACTCATCTGATAAAATATCCTTTAATATAATTCTTGAATTAACTATCTTATTAATTATGTCCATTATATTTTATAGAGTATAAAAATTAATTCAAATTAAATTTAATTATTCATCTATACTTACATCCATATCATTATCTGGGTCATCATACTCATCATACTCATTATCTATCTCATTATCTATCTCCTTAAACTTATTAAATACCTTTGAAAATATAAAAGGGTTATCTATTATCTCTGGTGTTAATAATCTACATGATATAGACATTGTTTCTAATTCTTGAATTAGTGTTTTTGCAGCATATGGAATGATTACATCACAACTATCTTTATTATTTTCACTAGAATCAAATAACCCTGTTGATTTATCTATTCTTAATTTATATTTATCAGATCTATCTAATAAACTCTCCTTTAAAAATAAACTACTCCCATGTGATAATATGGCATCCCGCTCCATTTCACCGATACGTAATCCACCTTTATTAGCCCTTCCTGCAGCAGGTTGTCTTATTAAGTTTTGTAATGGTCCTGTACTTCTAGAATACATTTTATCAGCAACCATGATCTTTAAACGTTGATAATAATTAATACCTATAAATATTGACGTTTTAATTTGATCCCCTGTTATACCATTATACATTACCTCATTACCCCATAGTTCATATCCATATCCATGAAGTAAATTTGAATATTCATAAATATTATTATTTTGGAAAGGGGTTGAATCCCCTATATACCCCCCTATCGCACAACACTTACCCAGAATAGATTCAAGTAATTGATTCATAGTCATTCTACTAGGTATAGCATGTGGATTTATAATTAGATCTGGTACAATACCTTCTTTTGTGTAAGGCATATCATGTTGTTTTAATAACATTCCGCACATACCTTTTTGTCCACACCGACTAGCATACTTATCTCCAATAGTTGGTATCTTAACCTTTAAAATACGTATCTTACATGTACGTAAATTATCTTTATTTCTAGTTATTATAACACGGTCTACTATTCCGGATGTTCTATGTTTTATTTTCTTTCCAAAAACTTTTGTTATTTCATTACCATCTTCTAACTTATAGGTCATACATTTAGCTATTATTACATCTGTATCTGTTACATAACTACCTTCCTTAATCACTCCATTATCATCTAACTTTGAATAATTACTAATATCTTTTTTTAATATATTTTTACGTAATAAAGGATTACTGAATTCAATAATGTTATCATTCTTATATTCTTCACTATCTTCATAACTTCTATAATAATATGATTTAAATAACCCTCTATCAATAGATGATTTATTTATAATAATAGAATCTTCTTGATTATATCCTGTATATGATGCAATTGCAACTATTGGATTGCAACCATTTGGAAGTTTATCTGTATCTGTTATATTCTTAAATCTACCTGAAACTAACTGTTTTTGAGGGTAATTTAAAACATGAGAAAATGTATCAAATCGAGTATCATAAGCAGATGAATATAATCCAACAGATTGCTTTGTCTGTTGACATGAGAATACATTTCTTGCTGCTGGACTATATTCAGGAAATGGTATCTGTAGAGCTAAATGACTTAATATAAAACATGGATGAATCTCACAATGTGTATGTCTATTATTAATTGAATAAATAGATTTAGCTATAAATATAGACTCACTTTCAATAGAATCTATATATTCAATTGGAGCTGAATATTCTTCCAATTTATCTATATAGTTTTCTTTATACTTCTGTTTAAATTTCGTAAATTCTACTTTATAATATTCATGTTGATATTCATCTACCTTATTTTGAGTATACATATAACCATAAGTTATGGAATTCCAGTTTTTTACAACCTCATCTCCAAATATAAGTTTATTATATTTGGTTGATTTCCTTTGTTGTAACCTAAATACTGGTCTGATCATTCTACCTGCATCAGTAAATATATGTAATTCATTTGATAGAATATCATAACTAATAGATGTATATATACTAATAAAACTATTAACCTTTAATAACTTTAATATCTTAAATAATAATAAAGCATCTATATGATATCCTATTAATGTACCATTCACAAATACCTTTGAATTATGATAATCGTCTGGTATGGTTATATTTATATCAATAATACCATATTCTACTAATAAATCATACAAATAGTACTTACCCTCCTTTTCTGGTTCTTCATAATCATATAAATTATTATCTATTTGATCCATCCATTCAACATTAAATGTAACATTACTTACTACGGTTAAATGATTATAGAGACCTACATTACCACCATCGGGACTTTCCGTTGGACATAAAAACCCCCATTGTGAATTATGTAATTTCCTTGGACCAAGTGCCTTTGTTCCCGAAGGCAATGGAGTAACTATTCTTCTTAAATGAGATAATGTACCTAACATAGAATTTCTATTTAAATCTTGAACAATTCCCTGTTTTGGTGATATACCTCCAAACGTACTACCAAATGATTTACTTATCTTATTCATTATTTCATTATTAAATATCTTTGATATATTACCTTTATTAATTATTTGGGTTATGTCATTACCATATTTTTGAAAATGGAACTTAAATTCACTATCAATTGATATTGAAGTATTCTTTCTAAACTTACCCCACAATTCTCTATATAATTCTAATAGTAATGAACCTGGTAAATCAACACGTTTCATTGCATATGAATCCCTATCTGTTTCATTTATTATACCCATATGCGTTAGTAGTATCTTTCTAACTGAATATGATAAGAATGATACTTTCTCTTTTGTATTAGTATAATTAGGTAAGAAGTTATTATTAATTATATCTATTACATTCATATTCTCTTTACCTTTCGTATTTAATGATATATATTTAAAGGCGAGTTTCTGTGAAAAAATCGGTTGTGCATCCTTAGCGGCGAAATATAGATATTCACTTAGTTTTTGTTGTAATTCAACATTATCCGAATCATATATTATATGATTAAATATATCTTTATCGGTTGTTACTCCAAGTGCTCTATAGAGTATAAATAAGGGTATATGTACCTCTATATCATTTTCAGGAGCAATTCGTACTGTTATTCTATATGTATTAATTACTTGATTATTTGACCTAATATTTGCCCTTAATAACCGTATATGATTTGTTCTAGATGATTGATAACCTTCATTAGATGTACTCTTAATTGTACCCATTAATATAACGTTATTTTCAGAGGATTTATTTATATATAATATATTGTTCACCTTCTTTTCTTGAGATAATATTACCTTCTCCTTTCCTTTAATTATAAAATATCCACCTTGATCATATTTACATTCACCAAATTCTGATAATTTTGTCTGATCCATTCTATGTAAAATACATGCCTTAGAATGTAACATAATTGGTATTGCCCCGATATTTTGTGAGGTATAGTTAAAAACCTTTGGTTTGGATTCACCATGTATTTTATACAAAACCCCTATATCACACATTATATTCATACTATACGATAAATTACGTAATCTAGCATCATTTGGATACATATATTTCATTGTATCAGAATCTATATCATATATATTTGGAGATGATAAATATATTAAATTTGTTGACTTTATCATACCTTTATCATCTAATAATTCACCAAAATATATATGTATTTCATACTTGTATTTTGTCTTTTCAGAATCTAATGGTTCCTTATATATTATTAATGGGTTTTCTCTTTGTATTATATGCTTGATTCCATTTGTTTCTGAATAGATAAATTCATTGTATGAATCTATCTGATGCTTTGTTTTATAGTATTCCATATCTTTAAAATATGTATTTACTATATCCCATGTATTTAATGGATACTTCTTTTCCATTTTTAATCTTTCTTTTATATTATCATTATTCTTATTTAAATGATAACTTAATGGAATATATTCATCTATATTATCTGGGTCAACATATACACCATCACTTTCATCATCAATACCTTCATCACCACCACCAACAGCATTTGAATAAATAGCTACATCATTAGTACCTCCACCATCATTCATTGGTATTTCTATATTAACACCACCTATAAGGGGATCCATTAACTTATTTTCACTTGTAAATTTATCTATACCATCATTCATTGGTACCTCTATATTAAGACCACCAATTTGGGGACCTATTAACTCAGTTTCATTTGTAGACTGTTCTACACCATTATCCATATATATAGTATCTACGTGTAATGTTTTAATATTAGAATCGGACATTATTAATAATATATATATATTTATTTTAAATATTTGAACATTCTTATTTATACTTTAATTATAAATGAAAATATATAGACAAACTTTAATAACCAAATTAGAATTTCTTTCAATTAGATTTTATCAATGATTATGTAATCAGTCTGATTCTAATATTATTGATATTCATCTATTTGTTAATAATCCATAAAAATTATAACTATAAATAATATGGTAAAAAATCAGTTGTTTAAAAAATATCCTCAAAAAGATTTAGTTATACAACTATTAAATGTTATTGGATTTAGAAATTTTGATGATAAAAAATATATTACCAAATCTATTATTGAATTAGATACATTAAATAAGTTTGAAGAATATAAAAGTATACTTAAAGAATACTATATCCCATGTAAATATAAATTATATTTTAATAATATAAATATAAACAGATTAATTACAATAATAAGGCAATTATTAAAGATATATGGATATACTATCAAATCAAAAGAAAAATACATCAATTCAAAAAAAGAATTAATTTATTCTATTCATCAATTAAAAGATAATACTATAATTATTAATTTTGAATGAATTATTTATTATATGTTGATGATATATCTAGTATATAATTATATACCCATTCCTCTTTGGATAATATTATCTGATCTACAATATTAATATATAAATCCCTTTCCCCTTTATTATGTAACCTATTGATATGCTTTATTAATTCATATATAATAGATATCTCTTCCGGTTTCCATAAAACCTGTAATTTATCTATAATTTGAGACTTATTACTACTAATACTTTCATCTGTCTTATTATCTAAATAATTATTTATTATTTGTATATAATGAATTAATGTATGATGTATTATTGAATTAGATTCATACACATCTAATAATACATGCAACCCTTTTAATGCCCCTTTAAATAATAATCTATTTTCCTCTATTGTATTTGGATACCATATACATGCATATTGTATTGGATAATAGAGATTATGTAAATCTTCACGTTTATCATGATTTAATGCGCGAACAACACCTTGAACATATGTATTCTCATTATAAGATATCTTATTATTATTGACTGATAATTTGGTACCTTTATTCTTATACTTTAATAGTATTAATCTTAATATACAACTTAATGGATCTAATATATTATTGTTATCTAATGTAAACTTTTTTATATTCATACCTATTAATATACTATTACTAGCAATTATATTATACATAACTATTTAAGTTATATATTTAAATATAAATAGAAATTAATTTGAAATAAGATATATACATATATTATATATTTTATAAGATGTATAATAATACCAATGATGAATTTAGAAGTAAAATAGTTACAAAACTTAATGGACATCTAAATAACTTACCCACATCAAAGAATATAGAGAAATCTATCTATAACAATACTATTGAATTATCAAAGGAAAATAATATCCATAGGAATTGGTCTAATAATATATTTAAGCAATTATATTTATCAAAGATACGTTCTATTTATTCAAATATAGATAGTACTAGTTATATTCATAATGTTGACTTTAAAAGTAGAATTATGAATGGAGATATAGATATTGAAAATATTAGTAAATTAAATATTTATGAAATATTCCCCGATAATTGGAAATATTTATTAGAAATAAAATCTAAAAAAGATAAGATTAAATATGAAATGAAACCAGAAGCTATGACTGATATGTTTAAATGTAGGCGCTGTGGTAGTAGGTCAACATCATATTATGAAGTTCAAACAAGATCTGCTGATGAACCAATGACTCAATTTATAACATGCATTAATTGTGGAAGTCGATGGAAACAATAACATTATATACCTACACCACCCTTATTTATTACATCATATAAACAATTATCTTTATTACAATTAATAGATAATTGTGGTGGTATGATACTATAATCACTACAATTTGAGCATTCCATTAATGTTTTTAAATGATTATTTGTGGATGTTATTATAGAGGTTGCGTTATTTACTAGGTAATTCTTATATTGAACTGATGTTTTCGTATTATCTGAATTTAATATACAATTTGATTTATATTCTGTAAATTGCCTTCCATCAGACATTCTTGCTGGAAAATTAAGATTAAAATTATCTGTAACTTTTGCCATAATATATATAATATAATATATTATTTTTTATTTTGATAATTACTTATTCTATTTATTAATGTTGCCTTAGTACCCGATATAGGTAACTTGAGTATTAGACACATATTTCTAAGGTCTTTATTATTATAGTACTTATAATTACCTGTAATTAGTGATTCTTTTATATTTAAATCAACCTCTATACCATTTGTTAATTCATTAACTGAATCATTTGTTAATTCATTAACTGAATCATTTGTTAATTCATTATTAGATACACTTTCAGTTCCACCTTCTGGTACACTTTCAGTTCCACCTTCTGTTCCACTTTCTGTTTCACCTTCTGGTACACTTTCAGTTCCACCTTCTGNTNCACTTTCTGTTTCACCTTCTGGTACACTTTCAGTTCCACCTTCNGATCCATCTTCACTTCCACCTTCACTTCCACCTTCAGATCCATCTTCACTTCCACTTTCAGTTCCACCTTCTGTTCCACTTTCTGTTTCACCTTCTGGTACACTTTCAGTTCCACCTTCAGATCCATCATCTAATCCATTATTTGATTCATTTTTTAATGGATTAGATACTTCACTATGTGACTCACTAGGTGATCCATTTTGATAACCTTTCCTTTCAAGACCATCTGGTAGATTATAAACATTTGAGGGATGCATCCCTATATTAATATGAGGAGTTTCTTTTACTCCATTATATTTCTGAATGGAATTTGTAATTATATTATTAATAGAATTTCTATTAATAGTTAATTCTTTTTTTTGATTATTTATCTCTTTTAAAAGTAAATCAATTTCATTTTGCATTGTATTAATTTCAATTAAAATCTTCTTATATTCTAAGAATGAATAGATAAATATAGATATTATTAGAAACATCAATATTAATAATATAATTGTACTATTATTAAATGAAAACATTATATTGTTAGTATAAATAATAATATTAGTATTTAAACATATATTACTTATTTAAGGCACTACTATAATATAAATAATATTATGGAGGAAAAGAAGAGAGGTCGGAAACCTAGAAAGAAGAGTGAGAATGATGGGACAGACAAAGTAAGAAAAAAAAGGGGTAGAAAACCACGAAGTAATATTACTATTAATAATAATCCAACATTTATAGATAATGAACCTGATTTAATCATTAAGATAGATTCTGAACAGGAATCAAATAATATAATAAAGGAATATAATACAGAAAATATTGAAATAATTAATTCTAAGAATAAGGTAAGTAAATTATGTTGGAACTGTAGTCAGAAATTCTATAACTCAATTTATCCTATGCCAATAAAATATATAAATAATATATTCTATACATATGGTGACTTTTGCTCACCGGAATGTTCCGTTAGATATTGCTTTGATAATATGGATGATAAACATAATATTTATAATATAATTAATTTATTCTATTTCAAACAAAATAATAAAATATCACGAATAAATCCAGCACCTTCAAAGCTAACGTTGACTGATTTTGGAGGTACATTATCAGTTGATGAATATAGATTACAAATTAATAAGAATAATTTATACAATACAACAATAGACCCCATTATACATATAAACAACCGTATTTCATCAATGGATGATTCTAGTCATAATATAATAAATAATTCAAATAATTATAATCTACACAGAAGAAAACCTATAAATACTTCTAGTAATATAACAAATATAATGCAATTAAAGATTAGTTAATATATAGATAAGCATTGATAATATTAACACACATAATAGCAATTGCTATCTCCCCATTTATAAACTCTATAATATTATTATTAAAATCATCGTATGATTTACAATAAGTATTAATTAAAATACCTTTATACTTATTATTTTTATATTTTTTATCTATATCCCTTTTAATAATTGTCCAATGTATATTAATATAATTAAGTATATTATTTAAATTATGAATAGAACATGAACTTAATAATTTATAAAAAGAATTAATATTAATATAATTATTAAGTATATTAAAACATGTATAATTATTATAATATTTTCCACCTTTAATCATACTATTATATACAATTGTTGGGTCATATTTTATATAATCCATTAATTAGAATTATATTGTTATTTAAAGGATATAACGTATTCTATACATGATACGAACGATTATTATAATTCATATGTGATTATATACTGATTGGAAATATATAATAAATAAAGGGTAGAATAAATCCTGGTAAGAAAAGAGTTAATATAGTTTTGTAATCTATTATTATTGGTTTAAAAATAAATAGATTAATAATTAATATAAGTATATATCCTATTATAGATGAAAGGATTCCATCTAAAATACATTTCATTAGAAGGCGTTCTATAGACATATATGTATAATATATATATATATATTAATATATTGTATGTAGATCAGATATATTATATGGTTTGTATGAATCTAAATATATGGGTGAACTATACCTATTTGGATTTTCATTGAATAGTCTATTGTATCTGTTTACTTGATTATAAATTATCTCATATAAATTATAATATAAATTATTAACACCTTTATAAAATGAATCTTCCAATCCAGGTTTAAGGTTATAACTAATGTTATGAAATAACACTATACATTTATTTAATATAGTTACAGAATTATTTAACTCGTTACCTAACCTTGGATTTGTTATATTTCCCTTACTTAACTCTGTATTATTATATTCTAGTATCTTTATTAAATTATTGAATGTATGTAATGCATTATCATAATTCTTCCGACTATATTTTCTATAATCTTTTAGATCCGTAATATTTTTATTAACTTTTTCAGGTATTACTATAGATACTAGAACCTCTTCTTCTTTAGCATCACTCCCTTTACTACTATTCTTTGGTTTTTGAATAATACCCTGAATATTCTCAATTATAGAATCATTATAGCTGTATATAATGAATATTATAAGTAAACTGATAATTTGATAATATGATAGATAATAGAATATAGTAATTATTAATATTACTATAAATAATATATTATAATTAATTGATAATTCCTTCATTCTCTAATTATATTAAACATATAAATTAAAATAGATAGAAATACTAGAGCTATACCTATATAAATACAATTATAATCATTCTTTAAATACTGGATAAACGCTACACAATGTATTTTTATAATATCTATAAATTTATGATCAGTATTACCATTATATAGATCTTGTTCTGTCTTTGCTAGATACTTTTTAAAATCTTTAGGGAAATTACTTATAGAATTAATAGTATTATGAATAACCTTTTTTAACGGTTGATTAAGAATATCGCCTTGATCTACCTCTTTAGGTTTATTAATTAATTCATTTTTATTAATTAATTCATTTTTATTAATTAATTCAAGATTATTATCAACATTACTTATAGTAGGTCTATTTTCTAGATATCGATTTGGGGTTAATGTTTCTAAATGAATATTATTTATTTGATGGTTTTCACCTTCATCTTCAGTAAATATCTTATTAAAAAAATTAGAGTCACCTTTATTTATAGGTGAAGAAACTGCATTTAATAGATTTATATTACTCAACTGATAACTCATTTATAATATGTAAATATAATAATTATATCAAATGTACATTTGTCAAAAACATCCTTCTACAACAATACCGGTCTATATTCATAGTATCTAGTATATTACCTTCTATAGTTTTATTAACTTTACCTTTTGATATATCGATATACTCTATATCTAGTTCATTTTGATTTGAATTATTATTATTTGCTTTTTCAAGGTTTACATTCTCTATATAAGCTTCCCATTTATCTGATATTGGTTTTCCGCAAGTAAAACATTTCATAGGAATTAACATATTATATTTATATTATATTATATTTATATATTTAAATATTAACTTCAAATTAAATCTATATTATAATAGTATGCTTACTAAAGTATTAATTGCCTTATTATTAATATTATTCTTAATATGCATTATATGTTTGATTATATATGGATTAAAATGCAGTGATTTTGGATATAAATTTACAATATATGATTTATATGATTGCATTAGAGATTATATTAGAACTATATTTAACGATACGGGAATGCAATGCAAACCCCCAAATATTATCTGCCCCATGTCTCCATCACTTATGCATCAGAATATGGCAAATAGAAAAGCAGCCGGCGAATCGGATGCGTTATTTACCGCCGACGAGTCAAGCTCCGCATGGCATTGTATCCCTTCAAATGAAGCTTTGATTACTTGTCCTTACCATGATTGTAAAGGGTCTTTATCAGATCCATATGTTGGATGCATAGATTATTCTCATTGCACAGAAGACTGTTCAGGCACAGCCTCACCCATAATCCTTAATCAGTGCGCAGGGGTAGCGGAAGATACAAGCAAGACGTGTGATCTGGACCCTAATACGGACGGTACGGCCCTATGCCCATCAGGCTGTATTACGAGGCAGCACTCTTTGATTCGAACGTGTGATCTGAACCCTAATACGGACAGCTACAGTAATCTTCTTGAACCCGACTGCATTGAGACTGCGACCACGTCGGTTGCCAATGACAAAAATCTTTGCGATAACGTAACGGAACTGGATAATGCGACGGCCTGCGAAGCCGTGGAAACGACTGCCGGAGACGACGGCGACGCGAAGGCCTGCACCTACATCCCAGCCCCCACCCCCCCTGTAGATACAGGAGATTGTCCACAAGGTTGTAATACTTTTATTTGTGAAGCATGTAATCCAGAATGTACGGGCACTGCAACAATAATTCCCGCGACCTGTAGGGGCACGGCGACGGACACCCACAAGACCTGCGACACGGACCCACTAACGGACGACACGGCCGAATGCCCTGATGGGTGTACCGAGACGGTTGCTCACACCCCGACTTGCGATCTGGATCCTAATACGGACGGTACGGCCCTATGCCCATCAGGCTGTGAAAGTCACTTGTGCCCCCAACCCGATATAGTACAAATACAAGAAGCGCTGCGCCGGGCTTCGCTGCTGCAACAGCCACTACGAGCGCCGGGGGCCGGCGCGATGGAGGCCGGCGCGATGGAGGGCAGCCAGCTGCAGGGACCAGGCGGCTCGCAGAGCGACCTCGCCGCGCTCGTCGCCGGCCTCGCCGCGTCGACGGAGGCCGGTATCTCGCAGAGCGACCTCGCCGCGCTCTCCGCCGCATTCGCGCCCGATCTCCTCGCCGCCGCTGACGCGCAGCTTGCGCGTGGCGTGGGCGGCGCCGCTGCAGCAGGGGCGGCGACCTGATGTCGACGGCGGGTCACAATATAGCCCCCAATATAGGACAACTACTAGAAGTGCTAGCTGGGACCACTTAATTGATTTCATTAAAAAATAAGAAATATATGCAAAATAAGATTTTATGTCCAAAATAAGATATATCTCGTCTAATACTAATTCTAATGTATATTTACTAGGATGATATTTAATTATATCTACGTTGTCTATCAAATCCAGGTTGTTTAATATTATGTATTCTTCTCATATATCTATTATTCATATTTACCCTACTCTTTTGCATTCTACCTTTACTCATTCTACGCGTATTCTGTTTGGAATCATTCATATATGTTACTAGTTTACCCTCATTTGAATGGTACACATTATTGTGGTTCATTAAATAAATCAGACTAATTATATAATCCATTGTATTGATTATTTTTCAATAATATAAGAATCAAATTTTTTAATATTGATTAATATCTATATCTAATTCATCCATGAAGTTATATTCATTATACTTTCCTAATTTTATAATAGATTCGGTTGATTCATTTATATCTTCTTCTTCTTCGGAATATTCTTCACTAGTATAATCATTATTGTATAATGAGAATAATTCAGCATACTCAGGTATACTTATTGATAATAGGTTATTATTGATATCTGTCTTATAGATATATATCTTTCCAAATAACCTGACCTTATTAGAGTAATCATTAAATATGTCTGATAGACCTAATATAGGTAACTTATGTACATTTTCTAATTGATTTTGATCATCTAGGCCTAATGCTTTTATATAATTACCATCATATCTCCAATAATACAATATTGTTAACATATCATTATTTAAACTCTTTTTTATACTTTTAGATTTATCTATTTGTATTATATCCATACATCCATTTTCATTAATCTCAATAATATTCATATTTGTGATATAGTATTAAATACTTATATAGATATTATCATCATAATATTATCTATATATATATATAATAAAGCATGAGTGATGAGTATGAAAGACTTATTCATAAATATCCTGGAAGAATACCGATCATTATAACTAAGTATAATGATAGTACATTACCCGATTTAGATAAGCATAAATTTATAGTTCCTAAAAATATAACAACTTCACAACTTATATATATCTTAAGAAAACGTATTCATTTAGAATCAACTCAAGCTATATTTATCTATATTAATAATATTTTACCACCGAGTAATACTCCAATATATGAGTTATATAATGAATATAAAAGTGATAATGGGTTTCTATATATTAATTATACAAATGAAAATACATTTGGATAAGATATAATAGAATAATTTTCTATGTAATTATAATGATAGGGATACTAATATACTTATTAATATATATCATTATATCTTATATATTGATTAGAATATTTAACAATATATTTAATAATATGCATATAAATTCAAATGATTGTATTGGATCATGGCAACCATGTAATCAAGATTGTAAACAAATGTATAAAGTACATTCTTATCAATATGATAATGGTAAACCATGTCCATATATAGATAATGAAATTAGAGATTGCCAATGTACATCATCTACAAGAGCAATTGAACAAATTATTAATTTAAATGATAACAATATAGATCAATTAATAAAGATACCAGGACATAATATAGATATATTATCGAACTCAAAATTAAGTGGTAAATCTATTATAATAAATCCAGATAATATAAATACATATAAGATAGATAATGATATAGAATACTTCCATGATGATAAATGGAATAAAGGCATAATAAAAAAAATAGATGGACAACTATTAACTATTAAATTTGGTGGAATGATATGTCATAAGAGAATATTACACAATATGAGATCTTGGTTACCTATGGGACTTCAATCTTATATATTAAATGATACATATTATCCACTATGGACCGATTTATGTAAACTAAATAGAAATGAAGAAAGTTGTAAAAATGATACTAAAGATTGTATCTGGTGGGATGGATTAATAGATCCAACTGGTATGAATCAGGATACAGGTTGTTATGAAAAGGATAATATTATTATGTTATATATTAAATTTTTAAGAATGCTATATCATGATAATGAAACCATTATAGAGTTTTGTAACTATAATACTGAAGAGGAGACACAAAAACTAATAAATACATGTATATTCTCTGCAAAAGACTTTGGGGGATTACCCGCTTTAACCGATTCAAAATTGGATATATTCTGTACCCTTCATACACTTATAGAGAGCTTACCCCCAGAAATTAACCTATTTGATTTATTAAATAGAAGAAAAACATGTGCTAATATAAATGGTGATTCAGATAATACCGATAGCTTTAATTGTAATCCACCTCCAGAAGGTGATGGATATATCCATTTACCATACCTAAAAAATAATCCAGAAGATATTGAATGTATTGGGAATTGTACACCTGCACAATGTTGTACAAATGATACATAATACTTATACAAACACATTATATATTACGATACGGTTCTATATGTGATTCTACCATAATCCTAATCTTACTATTTATTATTAATAATAAACTGTTTAATAGATTCATAATCACGTGATCCATTATATATTCTACAATTTGTATATTCTCCATTACTATCTACACCGGTACATAACTGTAATGTTGGGAACCCTCTGATAGAGTATTTTTTTAATATTTCTTTATCATTATCAGTATACTTTTTAAATGCAACATTTAATTGTTTATCCTTCGTTAGTTTCTCCCATGTAGGGAGAAACTTTTTACTATATCCACACCAATCAGCATAAAATAATCTAAATTCAGATTTATTTGGGCTTGTAAATACTGTATTATTCGCTAGAGGTACTTGAATATAGGGTTTATTATCAATACTCAATGCTATTAAACTTAATATTACTAATGAAATTAATGAACCAAATAAAATATAAGCATGTTTATCCATTATATATATATATATATTTTAGAAAATATTATTTAATTAAAATGCATTTAAATTATTAAAATACCTTAACTTTTCATATGTAATCCAAAATGTCATTTGCCATGGTGCTAGCCTTATCCATATTGGAATGAAACCCTTATATAATGTTGTTATTCCTTCATTCCGTACACTTGTTTTAATACAATCAAATATATTATTATAAGGACAATTAGTTTGCATCATCCTTGATTTAATAACATCGGCAGGTGTACATGATAATGCGGAAATAAATCCAGAACATCCACTTGATAATATATGAAGACCGGTTCCTTCTTCAATATTAACATATTTCTTTAAAGTTTGTTTACTATAATCATATGTAGCTAATTCACCAAAATTAACTAATATAGCTCTAGAAATATTTGGTATACTCCCCTTCCAAAAACCTAAAATACCCCCATCCTTATATATTGACTTTATAGTAGGGATTAGACTAGATTCATTACTAATTAACCTTACCTTTAATAAATCAAATGGATTCGATATTAATTGGGATAGTCCCCCTGATATTCCTCCTATAATAAACTTATTTGAATTAATATTATCCCTAGATAATTCATATATATTAATCCTTAAGACAGTGTATATACAATGTCTTAATAATGATGGCTTTAACCCTCTATACATTATAAGTGGTCTATCGCGTATTTTGTTTTTTATAATCCCATAATTATTTATTTGTATTTGAGTTTTTATATAATCAATAGGATATGTTATTGTTTCTGCTGTACATGCTGATGCCTGTATCAGTAGGACTTTATTCATTTAATAGTATATATTAACCATACTTTAAATAATAATTTATATAAAAAATATCATATAAAAAAATATCATATATATATTATAGATGATTAATATAATTAGATTTATATCTAAAAAAGATAATGATAAAACAGATAATGATAAAACAGATAATGATAAAACAGATAATGATAAAAATATAAAGACTATACCATTGAAAATAAAAAAGGGGGACAAACAGAATATCCATAAAAACGATATATTCATTGATGAAATATGTAAACAATTCTTCTTATGAACCAATATAATAATTTGAATAATTTGAATAGTATTTACCATACATGAGTACTATATCAGTAGATACAACTGTTAATTACTACCCTAGACCTAGAGGGAGAAGTCCATTAGGAAAGCAATGGAATACATTAACTGGAAAATGGGATAATATAAATAATAATCAAAATACTACAAGTAATATATCATATAATTATACATATTTTGATAATATTAAATTATCTAAACTAAGGAAAATAGCTATAAAACTAGGTATAAAAGAAAAAGATCTCGACATTATAGATGATTCTAATAATGTAAGACAAAGAATCATTAATTATATTTTGAGAAATGATACTATTATTAATAATAACTATATTATATTTGAGGGTGTACAATATTTATTTGATTCAATAACAAATGAAGTTTGTGATATAAATACATTTGACTTTGTTGGTATATATGATAATTATTCCCCTATACAATGGAATAATAACGATTCTAAGGAATCCCATATTGAAAATGAAAATAATATAAATAATATATTACTCTAGATAAAATATGATAATGATTTTAATGGATTATTTGAAATAGCACTTATTATATTACCTTTATCAATTGTGAATATTTTATCCTTATAGTTGAATTTATTAATTAATAATGTACATCTTTCACAACAGAATTTACTTTTTATTTTACCACTACGATTCCACTTCCATATATAGATAATATATCTATTACGAATATCATATTTATAGCAATATCTTATAGCTAATTCTTCTGCATGTATAGAAGATCTTTGTCTAGGTAATCCATTTGGTCTAGATATACCTTTATAAACTATACTATTATTTGTTTTATTATATACTATAAAGAAAACAGCAACATCACAAATATTAGCATCAAATAACTTATTAATATATTCACCTGTTTTAACTTTTAAAGGTAATCCTTCGATATTCATAATACAATATATTCAGAATCTATTTTTAGGTATATTATAATCCATACCTAAATAATCAAATATATCTTCTTCTCTATGAAATGTATTATCTATTTTAGTACCGTCTAGATTAAGAAGCCTATATTCATTAATTTTCATATTTCTTGAATTTAACTCTTTACGTAACCTTTTATTAAAGCTATCAGGTCCTGTAAAATATAATAATGAAAATGGATACTCGGTTGGAGTTGTATACATTATATCTATTCTTCTAGGTATACCTTTCTTTCCCAATCTACAGATACCATTGTATTTTTTATTACCTAATGCTAAATTATCTATTAAATATCCATATTCTGTTAGAATAGTAATAAACTTTTTATATATACTATTATCATTTGACTTCAATAATACATCAATATCTCCACTCTCATGAGCTTCTCTCCTATACGAACCTGTGATTGTTAACTCAGATGCCTTATCTATTTTATATAGTATCCTTTTTAGAAATGCTTCATGTTTTGATATTTCAATGGATGGTATTTTTTGTTGTAGATCTTTATAATATTTTAATCCTATTAATTGAGTTTTATTTAGATGTTTTTGTATATCATTACAATGAATTAAATCATTAATACTATTATATCCATTATCCATTAATTCTTTTGCTTTTGTAGTACCAACTCCATGTATGTTAAGGAATATATTTCTAGGATCATATATATCCTTTATTTCATCATAAAGGGGACAAGTTCCGGTTGATAAAATAGTATTCATTTTTTCAATAATACTCTTACCAATACCATCTAACTTTTGTAAATCATCTAATTCAATGGATGAATTGATATTTTTTAATGATTGAATTGCTTTTTGATAGGATAGACTTTTAAATTTTTCACCATTCAATAATTCATAATTTGATAATTTACTAAATATATAAATAATATTACATATTTGTTTATGATCTAATGTATGATTTTCTAAAATAATATCATCACGCTTTCTAATATAACTAGCAAATCTAGGTTTTCCATTATTTGTTTCACCAGAGAATTTATAAGTAATAATTGTATTTATTGGATGTGTTTCTTTATAGTTCTCCCTTATTATGTCATCCATTCCAGATACTGAAAATATTTGATCCTTATTATTATTTATCTTATGATAAGTATTCATATTAATTAACCTTTTACATTTAAATGAACCTAATTTATTGAGATATTTTCCAGTACCTGGATTATATCCAATGATAATTGCCTCTTCATCAAAAGTTGGTTTGAGTTTAAGCAAATTCTTAGATCGATTTCCTTCATAATTACTTTTAGGATTTTTTAACATAACACCTTCACCTTTTAAATTTAGAATCTCCTTATAGAATTTCATTAAATTATCCTTCGTTTGAATACTTTTCTGTTCTACTAATACAATTGGACATTCCAATGTATGAAATGATTCATCTAAAGATAATCTATATTCTTCCCAATTATTATTTAACTTTACAAATTCCTTATGTAGGAATTCATATCGTTCTCTAAAGTTACCTTTATACTCAGGTGCATCATATACATGAAATCGAATAGACTTCCATTCATTTGTAATTGGAGTAATCTTACGTACTATACCCATTTCTTCGAAAGATCCTCTTTTAGTAAATAACTCACCATCTAAATGAACATTTGTATAGAATTTAGTAAACCATATTGGTGCATTAAATGCTTTATTTGATCTAGATATAAATTTCTTTTTATCTGGATTATATCTAGCTCTATAACCATCCAGCTTCTCGGACATAACCCAATCTAAATAATCATCTATATTACCATCAAATACATTAGCTAACATGAACTCTAATTTAGACATATAATACTATACTAAGTATAAAATAATCAAATTAAATTTGATTTGTTTTTAACATATGGAAATATAATATAAGATATTATAATATGGTATTAAATAATGATAATCCCTCTAATGATAATCTCTCAAATGATAATCCCTCAAATGATAATCCCTCAAATGATAATCCCTCAAATGATAATACTTCTAATAATATAATTAATAATAATACTCATAATAATTTGCAAAATATTACATCCAATATTAGTACAGCTATTTCATTAAATGAATTATTATCGATAATCAATCCCTTAGAAAATATAATCCTACCTAATGAACAGGTTAATATCCCTATAGGAGATGCAAATCACGTATTATCTATTCTAATAGAAAATGCAGATCTTGAATATATTAATGATTCACCTTACAATTCATCCATTAATACACTATCAAATGTAAATGATTCAAATAGTAATAATATGAATTCAACCGATAACAATCCAATTAATGGAAATATACAGAATATACCAAATGATGATAATACTATAGGGGATCAAGGGAATCAATCACAAGTAGATGATGCCGGACCTTCTACACCCCCTCCACAATTAAGCCCCATGATACCAATTAATGATCAAAGTACAGAAGTTGGGGGTAATGATGGCGGTACAACTTCAAATAGGAGGGTACGTAGATGTGGAATATGTAGACAAACCGGACATGATAGACGTAATTGCCCACATAGGAATCAAAGCAATCAAAGCAATCAAAGCAATCAAAGCAATCAAAGCAATCAAAGCAATCAAAGCAATCAAAGCAATCAAAGCAATCAATGGAACGGAAATGTAACAGTATACAATAATACAGAATATGATATCTATTCCTATTGGATTAATACAAAATATAGAGATATTACAACAGATTACTTTGATTTAGAATATATAAGACATATAGAACATGGTAAGAAATTAAAGATATTAATCAATATCAATGAACAAATATTAATATCAAAATCATACTTTGGAAAGAGAATTAAATTAGATAAAGTTAAACCTGATGATATACTAAATATACTTAATATATCAGAAAATGGATTAAATTATATCATTGATGATAAACGTTCTGAAATTGTAAAGTGGAAAGAGGCAGCCTTAAAGTCAAAACAATTACTAGATTCTATTGTACAATTAGGCCCTCAATCCGAAACTATTACAATGATAACGGACTGCATTCAAGATATACCTTTCCCCACTATAACAGAGGAAGATAAAGAACATGCTGGTGTTGCATCCGTTTTAACTAATATAACGGAAATTCTATGAATAGAATATCCGAAAATCTTTTATAACATCACTTCTACATATAGCACATCTATTTAATTGATCATTTTGTTCATTATATACAGATACCTTAAGACAATCTTTACAATATGTATGTCCACATGGATAACAGCATGATTCAACCTGGTTTATCATACATATCGGACATAATGAACCTATATTAAACCTTTTTAGAATGGTTAAGTATTTATCTAGCTCTTTTTTATGAAAAATATAATTATCTTTATCAATACGTATAGTAGAAGAATTATATACGGAATTACTTAATTCCATAATTTTTTTATTTATATCTTTGTACTTATCATTATCTATATTATTGGATTGAATTATATTATCAATATATTCTATTAACTTATTTAATAATTCTCTATCCTTATTATTAGATTCAATTGATTTAATAAACTTATTCTGGGAATCAAACATATTATTAATCTTTTCCTTAAAAATATTAGATAGTTCATTAAGTGTTTCCATATATTCATCTACTTTATCATCATTATGTAGTTCCGATATTGATGTTTCTTTATTTGATATTTCATTTTCAGGTTCATTTTCATCATCATCATTATTTTCATTCTCACCTTCATTTGTATTATCGGTCATTTCCTTATATCTATTAAACTCATTTAAATAAGTATTTATAATATATGGTGTATCATTATTTAGATAGTTAATTAACTCATTATTAATAAAGTTTAACTGTTTACGTGTACTTAGTACTTCATTTTTTGTCTCATCCTTCATTTCTAATATAGATAATGTTGATTCTACACCATTATTTATTCCACTATTCGTATCTAAAGGATAGTAATTTAAACCATTTGGACAATTCATATAATATCATTTATATATTATAAAGTATAACTAAACACATAAATCAATTATATCATTCAATAGAAATATATCCCTTTTCTTATCTAATGTATTCTTTATACTAATTAAATCTCTTTTATAATTATTAACTAATTTAGGGTTAAATTGAAATATATTCAATAAACATTCTAGATATATATTAATATATTTTGTGTTATTTTTTAAGTTATCAAATAATTTTGTTATTATTATAGTGATATATTCATTTATAACACCTACATCTTCCAATTTATATAGGAGTTGACTATAATTAATTAATCTATATTTTATATTATTATACTCACATAAACCATCATAACTTTGTACGTCATTAATTGATATATTATTTAATAACCTAAAATAAGATTGAATTATTTGTTTAATATCTATCTTGTAAGATTTATTTATTATCTGTAATAATTTAACGTAATTATCTATATTTTTATTTTGATTAATGGAACAATTTATAATACTATCAATAATTGAAGGTAATAACCCTTCATTATTATTAATTAACTCCATTATATTATTAACTGTTTCTGTATTATTTTCGGAAGTTAATTGATTTAGTAATACATTTATATTTGGCTCTTTTATATTAATATATTCCATATCCTTATAGAATATACGTTTATTACATGAATAATTATTTATATATTCTTTATAATCTAAATCATCTATAGTATTTATTATATTATCAAAATTGTTATAATCTATTAATATTACCATTATTATTATTATTATTATTATTATATTTTTAAATAATATATGTTGAGTACTTTAAAGGCAATATTTATACCTATTATTATAGCTATAATAAATATATTAATAATATCCGGAATATTATATATAATATTGATTATACCAATTACTTCTAACAAAGTAAATGTTAAAGATGATAGAGTTATAAATATATCACCGAATCGGAATATTCCTGAAGATAGATATAGTAGGGGATTTGATTATTAAGTATAATAAATAGATAAATAATCTATTCTAATATAATGGATATTTATGAATTATTACCATATATTATTATAGTTATTATACTACTAATTATTATTTATAATTCAAAATCTAGCAAAAAATCAAAATCTAAAAATATAAGTTATGAAAGTAATGAAATAATGGAAATTAATCAGAATATGAATAAAAATATTAAAATAATTGTTAAATTTATTAAAACAATACTTTTATTATATAAACAAACTATTAGAAAAGAATCAGAAAATATAGTTGATAGAATTAATAAAAAATCTTTATTTAATAAAGATATTCAAGTAAAACATTTATTATTAGATAGTTATTCATCTAATAACCATATCATAGGAGATTCTAATCAATCTAATAAAATACAACCCTATATCTATAGATTCCATAATAAGTCTGATCCTCATGGTAATATTCCTAAATTTAAAAATGTTATATCTATTAGATTAACTAATTTAATAATCCCATCACAACCATATACTATACATAATAACAATAATAAAATTATTTATGACGTATATTCAGGTGATACTATTAGTAAGGTCCAGTTTACTATAGAACCAGGGTTTTACACTGATGATATACTACCTGAAGTATTTAATGATATTAATAATTATGAAATGTCTGATGGATCAATTTTCGACAATGAAGATAATATGTTATCAATTATACCTAATAATATAACTAATAGATATATAATTCAAAGTAAAAATATAGACAACCAAATAAAGATATATTGGAGTAAATCAAACTATTCATATCACTTCTTTGGATTTAGTACTAATGATTCAGAGAAGAGTACAATATTAACATCACTAGTACATCCTACACATACATATACATATATTGACCTGGTTATTAAAGAGATACCCGAAATAGCAACTAAAGAGAATATTAATGGATTGAAAGTATTTGACCGTATTTCCTTATCATCTGATATAAATCAATTAAATATACATAAAACTACATTAAATGAACAAGTTATATACTTCTATCCAATTGATATACATACACTTACTATAGAATTATATGACCCATATGGAAACCTTATTAATTTTCAGAATGCTGAATTCTCAATAGAATTTGAAATACAATATATTAATAATATTAGTTCAGTAGGTTTAATATAAATTTGATTTATTACTATTACTTACTAATAAGTTATGGAAAATTCACCATTGTTATATATAGATAATGATGTATCAAATATAATAGGTATCTATATCAAAACATACAAATCTAATCAGAATCTAATTGATGACCTTAATCAACAGATTAAGAAATCTTTAATTAAATCATTTAATATTAAACTGTATGAATTACCATATTATAAATATATCACAAGTAATAATAATGACCTATATAGATTACCTAATCTTATGAATAAACGTAAAATAAAGGAATATGTATGGATATGGTCCGGTAAACGTATTAATGAACCTACCAAAAACTTCTTAATAAGAAGAATATCTAGAAAAAAAGGCGTCTATTCTATGTCCACGGATATTAGATCAAGGTATCCGTCAAAAGAAAGACGTCAAATATTCTATGAAAATAGGGAGGAGCAACCGGGATGGACTGCATTACTATTCCCAATATATGATATTACAAAATTAAAAGAGTTAGGTTACTTTAATACATATATCTTGTTAAATGAAGTTAAAAATAATTAACCTTAATTTAAATAACACTAATCATTTTCTTATTCATTTTTGGATTATTAATAGTTATCTTCTGTTTTAAGTCTTTTTTATAATTATACGTACAATTATGGTTATGTGGTAATTGATGTTTTATGCAAAACGTAAATCCACATTTACAAGTAAAGTTTATCATTGATAATTTCTTATTACATTTATTACACCGTTTCTTATTTTTCTCTATTACTTCGTTTGACTTTTTTTCTTCGATTACTTCGTTTGAATTTTTTTCTTCGTTTGATTTTGATTCCATTTAATATTTACTTATATTTAATTTCAATTTAAAAGTATTAGTAGTATTATTAATAGTAAGTAATTATGTTAAATAGATTACATCATTTTGCATGGAAATGTAGATCAATAGAAGAAACAAAGAATTTTTATTCTAATATATTAAAATTACCTTTAGTAAAAACTATTAAGAAAACCCATGTACCTAGTACTGGATTATATGAACCATATGAACATATTTTTTTTGAATTACCTGATAAAAGTAATATTGCTTTTTTTAAAACAGACAATCAATTAATAGAAACGAATGTAGATGATTGGATTATCCATTTCGCATTTAATGTAAATACTAAAGAAGAAGTTAATTATTGGAAATCTAGATTAATACAAAATAAAATAAATGTAATAGGTCCCACTAATCATGATAATTGGATATATAGTATATACTTTTTTGATCCTAATAAATTAAGGTTAGAAATAACTACTGATATAAGTAAAAAATATCAAGATAAATCATTACAACAACTTGATAATATAAAAAATGCAAATATAGAAAACTATCCTAGAGGAGCTTCTTGAAGAGTTTCATGGTGATTATTTAATATAACTTGAACCAATATAGATGTTAGGATAGATCTATATATAATAGACGATCCATATGTTATGTTTCCTGATATAATCCATGGTTTTAATAAGGTGTATAATGGAGGCGTTATAGTATCCATAGATTGATTAATTGCTTCTCTTGGATTAAAAATACTACTATTACAATCCGAATCTTTACTTATAATTGGATTTTGAATTGACGCTAGTGGTGATTGTAATTCATATATTGTATTTGGTATACAAATAGATGTCCTACCTGAAGCCATTTTCGTAAATTTTTTATATAATCCGCTTTTATCGTTTGGTATTATATTATGACATGCTAAACAATGTCTCATTAAAAATATATGCACCTTATTATCATATTCATTTGGTTCATCTATATTATAATTATCTTTCCACCTTCGAATACGGACATCATAAATAGATGCACTATTCCCTTTAGTTGGTTGTGTAAATATTAATTCAAGTATATCTAAATTATCAAAAATTATAGACATAGTATCACGAAATTGTAAATCCTCTATAGAACGAATAAAGTACTTTAAAAAATGTGAATGTGTTACTATAACCATTGCATTACTTATACCAGGTGATGATATACTTGGTATTATATTATATTTTAAGTATTCATAGAATAAATTTACATCCATATGAGGCGCATTCCATTGATTATTTCCTTCTTGAATTAATGAATTTCCATAAGTATTAAAATCAATAGGAATTCTAAATACTCCCTCTAATAAATTAATTATATCTTTCCCAATAGAAGGGTAATTTACTTTATCTAACTTTTTAGTAAGTGTTACCTTAAACTCTGGCCTTATATATTCACTACAATACGGTATTATATAATTACTCTTACCTGGACTAATATTTCTACCATTTAATATCTGAATTAGGTATCCATTAAGTAATTCTTCTAATGATTCATTAGAATCTATATTGCAAATATTATTAATATAACAATCTATTATACCATTGAATTGATTATTATAATAATATGTATTATTTTTTCTATATTTTACATCTCCTCTATATCTAGGTACTAATGGTATTTTTTCACTATTTAATATATAACTATGCTGATCTCTAGTACCACCTCTTTTCTTTGATTGATTATTTACTCGTTTACATCGTTTTGTTTTTTTACCTTTTTTAATGGTTTTAAGACTTCGTCTATGACTCTTTTTATTATTTATAAATGGATATATTATATTGTATTCAGCATTTGTTAAATATTCACTTCTTATATTATTTAATAAGTTTGCTATTTTGGATCGACTTAACCCTTTATAATTTATATTATATTTCTTAGCTAATTTAATAAATTCCGTTTTTTTTGACCTTTTATTTGATCTTTTTTTAGACTTACTTTTAGACATTATATTTATGCTATATATTTATATTATATATTTATAATACACTTAAAGAATACTGCCTAATATATAGTAGAGTGTATTTCTCGATATAGCTCAGTTGGTAGAGCGGAGGACTGTAGTTCCTTAGGTCACTGGTTCAAGTCCGGTTGTCGAGAGCCAGAATGGTCTAGTGGTATGATTCTTGCTTTGGGTGCAAGAGGTCCTGGGTTCGATTCCCAGTTCTGGCCATATTGCCTCTATAGCATAGTGGTTATTGCGTCGCACTTGTAATGCGAAGGTCCGGAGTTCAAATCTCCGTAGGGGCTATGGTATCGTGTCCGAGTGGTTAAGGAGATAGACTTGAAATCTATTGGGCTATGCCCTCGCAGGTTCAAATCCTGCCGATACCGAAATAACTACCTATATTTGGATAGTTAACCTTATTAATTATATTTTATTATATATCCTATATTTTTTAACGCGGCACGCATGCGGTGCTATCGCAACTTTCGTGGCATTCAGAAGATATTGAAACTATTCTATTTTTAAAAATTTGAATGTATAATTAGTTTTTACTATAAAATGTATATTGTATTCGATTTAGAAACTAATGGAATTGGTAACTTCAGGCCAATACCAACACAAACAATTACACAATTAGCTTATATTAAATTTAATAATAAGGGTGATATTATACACCAAGATTCACATATAGTAAAGGGGGCAACACAAATAAATAATTCCATTCCTGAGGTAAAGGTAACTATTGATGATATTAATAATAAAGGTATCCCTCTTGAAGAAGCTATTCTAAAGTTCTTTAGCATTATTGATGATGAAGATATATTATTTTCCCATAATACTGACTTTGATAAGGGTTTAATTAATCAAGCTATTAAGGGGACTGATTTATATTTTCCAAAAAATAAACTAATTTGTACAATGAAAAATAGTACAAACTTTTGTAAGTTAAAGAAAACCGGATATGCTTCATGTTATAGTGGTTATAAATGGCCTGCATTACATGAATTAGCGTCAATATTAAATGTTAATGTTAATAATACTATGTTACATGATGCATTATATGATTGTTTAATTACTAAAGAATGTGTACTAAAAGGTATATTATTAGGGGTATTCTTAATTAATTAAGCTATGATATATACACTCTATTACCTTTAAAGTAGATAATTAAATATCACTCATAAATAATACATTATCTATAATTGATAGAATAAAATTTTGAACTAAAATTAGAATAGATGATATCCAAATTTATTTCCTAAATAGAATGATAATCCATTTATAGCTATAAATAAAGAGCAACAACTAAAACGTAAACACCTTTCTCTCTTCTTTTTTGATTTTTCTAATTGAATCCTATTATATCGATTCGTCATATAGAAGCTATCATTCGGATTGTTAATATTAACTTCATTATCATCATAAATACTTCCATAGTTTACCATCTTATACCTTTATATAGATATATTTTTATATATATATATCTTTATATATATATATATATATATATATCTCTATATGCAAATAACAAACATCTATATATTAGCATTATTATCAATAACATGTGTTATATGTTCAGCTTATTGGATTATACTAGGGTATATATCCATTACAAATTATGAAGAAATTTCACTTAAAGATAACTTATTCATAAGCCGTGGAATATCTTTAATAGATTGGAGGGATGCTATAACTACAATAAAGGTGGGATTTATAATTTTCGGATTATTAATCATATTAATTAAATATAGAGATTCAAAACAAATAATTAATTTGTACATAATAGGTATTATAATAACTATCATATACCTAATCTCTAGTTTATACATGATTTTAAGTGGAACAGATAGATGTATACAAAAAGAAAATGAAAGGAAAAGTATTCCTAATGAATATGATAATGAAGGTGTTCCCTATACTGATGATAATATAAGTATATTTACCCTATTGAATCCAAAAAAATTTTCCAGAAGTATTCGATCAAAAATAAGTAATATTAGTACATACTTTGACCCTAGATGTAAAATGGGACATGGATTTTGGGCCTTTAATATAATGATAGCCATGCTATTGCTTATTGTAACTACTAATATTTATCTAGGATATACTAAATTAAATTACTTCATAATACCATATTCAATTGCATTAATAATTACAATGATAACATCAATGGGACATACTGTAATATCTTCATACGCCTTTAATATATCAGAGAACTTATTACCCATAATACTTATTATATGGATTCTATGCCTTCCATATTATAATATATAACTTATTCATCTGATTGAATTAGAAATAAATAACAATAATTTATTAAATCTTCTAAAGTATCTGTTAATTTTTCATCATTTACCATAGATATTTCATTACTAGATACTGTTATATATCGATTTATTTTATCTTGCATACGCACCATTATACCAATCCTTCCAAACCTATCTATATTTTTAGAACCATAATCTGCATTTTTATTCTTATATACTTCTAATAGCTTCTTTTGAATATTAATATACTTATCTAAATTACTCATTCTTATACCCTAATAAATTCTATTTTCAAATTATAATTATTATTTAGATAATAGATTTATTCATTACATTCATTAATATGTTGAAGTATATCTATATCTAACCCTATTATATCCCTATACCCTAAATAGTTATCATTGGTACAATACATATCTGTTACATAATGCCAAAGTTCCTTATCCTCTTGAAAAATCCCTTCGTTAGTTTCTAAACTTGTAATATATTCATCAACCTGATTATAATCTTTAATTATACTATTTGCCCCTGATATATTCTGTTTATTTACAACTAGTGCAGATATGATATAGTCTGACCCATCTCTATGAATCCCTTCTGGTGAATTTGTCGAATTTATATCTGGATATGTTATATTCCTAACTTGATGCACACCTATATTTACACACTTTATATATGGATTGCATTGTAATAATAAATTCATAGTTTGAGTAATTACGGATACTATATAATCTGAATATATATATTTATATTCTATTGGTTTAAATATACGTAATTTACCTCTATCATCCGTTACATTCTGTTTATAATAATTATCACTATTATACCTTAAACTAATTGTTTCACTATCAAATACCTCTATGTTATATAAAGCATATGCCCTTAATCTTTTTGGTGGTACATTATCCTCTAAATATTGATCTATCTCAAGATTATTGTACGAATATTTAAATGATTCGCATGGTTTGTCTATATTTAATTTACTTAATGAAAAGTGTAAATAAGGCTTTTGTAATAATGCCCCTTTTGAGTATGATAAATTTACGTTTAAGGGTTTGAAATTTCTCATAATTAACATTTTATTTTATACTTTATAGTATAAATTATTTCAAATTTTAAATTTGAAACATATATTGTTGAAAATTTTAAATGATAAGTAATATATATAGAGGATTTACTAAAAAAGTTATAAATAATATTAAACTAGAGAATTGCACCAATAATATATGTTATTGTATTGAATACCTTGACTTTTCACAATACAATAATAACCATATATATAATACATGCTTTTATAAGCGTACAATTAATAAAGAGAATTATATTGATTTATCATTATATCAATATAATAAACGGAAATAAAACATTCTCTATTATATTATAAGAATAATATATATATATATTATAGTAGAATGAAGAAAAAGACTAAAAAAAAAATGGTGGGCGGAGAAAATTTACTACTTGAATCTATCCTTGATATGGAGTCTATATTTTTTTTACCTATACTGAATGTAATTACTACTAAAAAACTATATAATAGATATTTAAATAGTATAGATTCAGTAACATTATTATACCTTATAGAGAATCATCCATCCAAAGAAATTGAATTCATTCAATCTATATTTAAAGAAGATAATATAATGAAAGAATCTATTGAAAATTTACAAACAAATGAACTCGAGCAATTAGGTTCTAATATTACAAAGGAATATGAATTATTAAAACCAAATATATCGGATATTCAAGGATCAAGGTATTATAAGGAATTTATAAATCTTAAAAAAAGCATAGATTCAGTAAATAATGAAATACAATCTATTAAATTAAAAATAAACAGCGAGAATATAAAGTTACAAAACTTTAAATGTTTAACTGATCTTAAAAAACACGAAAAACATTTGATGGATCATGTTTTGAATTGTTCTGAAATATCTAATAAAAATGTGAATTGGTATAATTCTATACTAGGAGTAGATAAACTTGATGAACATTTTGAATATGAAGTATATACCCTTATTAGTAAGATAGGATTAAATTATGATACAGTCCAAGGAATTATGGAACAAGTTATTGATGATAAAGATCTAAAAGATATATTGAAAAATAGAATATTAGGTTGTAGTAAAGATCCTGAAACAATTATAAAGAAAATTGTTAATACAATAACATTTCAATCAAAAGATAATTGCAATCCATGTCATAATAAATGTATATTATACCTAAATAAAGAATATAAAAAGTATCTATTAAGTCAGAATAAACTATCATTAGTTAATAAGTTAAAAATACTTATTGTATGTGAAATTAGACTGTTATTATTATTAAAGTTAATTAATATAGAATTAACAAGATTAGAATTAAAAGATTATAAACATATTACAAATATATTAGATAACCTAATTAATAGAAAAAATAAATCAAATGAAAAATATGATTCTATAGATAAATATCATAAACATCTTGAAGAATTAACAAATATTCAAATGATTAATGTTGATAAATATAATAAATTAATTAATAATATGAATCTATTTGATCGTAATAAATTAATCGAAGAACCGCATACAGATGTTGGTATTAATAAAGATAGTAAAGGTGGGCAATTAAATAGTAATATAGAACACTCTTCAACATTAAAGGAAGTACAACAACAAGGAACCCAGCTACCACAAGAACCCCAACTACCACAAGAACCCCAACTACCACAAGAACCGCAGATATCACAAGAACCGCAGATATCACAAGAACCGCAGATATCACAAGAATCCCAATCACTACAAGGACCGCGGTATGAAGAAATGCAGTCGAATGATATTTATGAAGATACATTATATGATGATATTAATAATGAATCATTCATACCAAACTGTTATCATTTAATGAATGATATTAGTAACAACATCATTACCAAGGAGAATATTCAAAATATACACCCCGATTGTGAGTCTAGTATTAAGAATGCATTAATATATTAAATAGAGAAATCAAAATTGGTAGTTGAACAATAATCATCATCGCTATCATCATCTACAGATAATAATTGATTCACTTCTTCTTCTGAATAATCTATTTTATATTCTTCGTCTATAGATCCCGAATTAAGTTCGTTTAATAATTCTGAATCTAATAATAACTCCGACATATTTGTACCAGACTTTATAGATTGACCCATCATAATATTACTTGATACTCCATTTAATTTATCTAATTCTCCAAATATACCTGCCTTTATTAACTGTTCAGTTGTATCCTCAAATGAACATCTTGCTAATGGACCATTATCACCTCTATTGATACCCTGTCTATTTATAGGCATTAATTTACCTGTTGAAGTTATTGTATCTGCAAGTAATTCAACATGTCTACTATTTATATATGATCCCTCATATTGAACAACATCTGTTATTTCTTCTATTAACTTATTTCTAGCAGCCTCTATACCTAATGTATTATATACTTCTATAATATCATTTGATATAGTTGTTCTATGATTAACATATTTACTATTTAATACCTCTATTAGATTAGTTCCATCTGATTCTAAAATCCATTGATCCTTTCCTTGTATTTCACCATCAACCTTTTGATACTTTTTAATGGAACTCATTACTAAGTTCTTTATATTATGGACCCCTTTAATAATTACATTATCTAATAATGCTTGTTCAATATTCTTAAAGATAGATAATATATCACTTTGATCCGTTAATCCATTCATTAGTTCATCACTAGTTTTTATATAATCCTCTTTTATTGAAATACGACCTATTATATTCCTTGAATTCTCATCTGAATAAATAAACTTTATCTTCTCAGAATCATATTTCATAATAGCAATGTATATATCTTCCATTGTTATACTTTGCTCTAATAATTTTGATTTATCAAATTCAAACCTTATTATCCAAGGTAATGTATCAGAATAAGTATAGTCCTCGCCATTTTCAATATCTAAGAATTCCCTATAAATGGATAGGAATTCATCATCTGATTCTATAGATGAATGCATTGCAGAATTTGTTGGATCGAAGTAAATATCACTTGAAATAACAATATCATTTAATTTTGTAAGTTCTAATTTATTCTTAATATATGTACATTTATTCTTATCATTATTAAATTCATCCTTTATATATATTTTAACTGATGGAGATTTTATATTCTTACTAATATGCAATAATTCCCTTAATCTAGGTATACCGCGAGTTACATTTGACTTAGCACTAATACCAGCAAAATGAAACGTATTTAAAGTCATTTGCGTAGCCGGTTCACCAATACTCTGTGCAGCAATAGCACCCACCATTTCACCAGGTGATATCCTGGATGAATTATACTTCTCATAAATAGTATCGATTAACTTATTGTAAATAGATTTCGTAATATGGTATCTATTTATTAATATTTTCGGATTCAAATGTATATCTATTAATATATTAAATATCGTATTATTCTTAAAAATATTCGTTACATATAAATCTTGCTTCATTCTTTCATTTCTCTTAATAATATCAATTGGATTAATATCAGATTTACCTTTTAAATTTATAGTTAAATTATTAATTAACCTTTCTAAATGAATCGGATATAAGATATTATTCTCTATATTATAATTAAATACTTCATTGATTAAATATTCCTTATGTTGTAGAATTAATTGAAGGTTTTCATTTAATATATCCGTATATCCTTTGATCAAATGAAGCTCTTTGATAGATTCCTCATGTAATGATTTTGTCCAATCATATGTTTCCTCAAAGTAAAAGTTTTTACAGATATCTTCTGTATCCATCTTCATTATTAGTAATGGCTGTGATTCAACAAATGTTGAATCCATACCATCATCACCATAAGTAAATTGTACTATTATATTTGAACTTGTCCTTACGGAATAATCATAGTTCACTTTTAAGTCTTCCATTGATTTTATTAGCTTTCTTTGTACATAGCCTGTCTCGGATGTTTTAACAGCTGTATCTATTAATCCTTCTCTACCAGCCATTGCATGAAAGAAGAACTCTTGAGGTGTTTGGCCCTTAATAAATGAATTCTCTACAAACCCCCTTGATTCAAATGAATCATCATATTTTGTATAATGCGGTAAAGTCCTATTATTAAATCCATATGGTATTCGTTTTCCATCTACATTCTGCTGACCTAAACATGCAATCATCTGTGATATATTTGTTAACTTTCCTTTGGAACCGGAATTAATCATATGTGTTGCTCTATTTTGTTCATGTATTTCCGATAAACAGATTTTACCTGTCTCTTTAATTGTACTATTTAAGATAGAATTAACTTTTGCTTCAAATAATTCTTTATTTGTTTGACCTGTAAAATTCTCAAATATATTTAAATGTAACTCTTGCATTATATCATCCACTTCCTTCTTTTTATGTTCTATTACATCTGATATCTTTTCATTTATATTTGGTGGCGCTATCATATCACTAATACCAACACTAAACCCCTCTAATAAAAGGAAGTATGTTATTATCTTCTGTAAATCATCTATAAAATCCTTTGTACGTTCTGGTCCATAATCATTAAATATTGTATGTATTAGACCTTTTGATGTTTTTGTAAATAAAGATTTATCAAATGTACCTTCTTGTATAATACCATTAATTATTGTAACAAAGTTATCTATATCCTCGTCTCCATCATATATACTATTCTCCATAGATAAATTTATTGGAGGGAGTATATATGATAGAATCGATTTACCAGACCATAAATCAATTTGATTTCCATCGTATTCATACGTTATACTTGGATTAGGTACTTTAGATCCAAATGTAGATAGATCACATATAATATTCATTAACTGTTTCTTGGTTAAATAAGCATTATCTACCTTTATAGTCTTTACTTTCTTTGATTTTGATGAATTTATTGGTACTATAGTCGTGTTATCTAGATATAAAAACTTTTTATTATTAATAGGTATGTAATTTATATTACATGGACTAGTTAATCTATATATTCCTAATAGAGTATCCTGTACAATTGTTATTATAGGCTTATTTTCACGAGGGCTTATAATTTGCTTCGTTACATTCATTATCTCTCTTAATTCAATTGATGTAGATAATGATTGAGGTACATGCATATTCATCTCATCACCATCAAAGTCTGCATTATATGGAGGCGTTACACTAATATTTAATCTAAAGGTATCACCTTTCATCACTTTAACCTTATGACCCATCATGCTCATTTTATGTAATGATGGTTGTCTATTAAATAGGACAAAATCACCATTTAATAGATGTCTATTAACTGTATCACCTATATCTATTCGAATTGTATCTATTATATTCCCTTGCAATGATACCTTATCACCCGAATCAATTTTAATAATACTATGTGCTCCTGGATATTTATCTGGACCATTTTTAATATAGCTATTTAATCTATCGAGATTAAACTTTGTAACTACTTCAGGAATAGTCATATTTAATGCTATATCAATTGGGACTCCTAACTCATTTAACTCTATATTTGGATCTGGAGTAATTACACTACGTGCTGAAAAGTCTACTCGTTTTCCCATTAAGTTACTTCGAATACGCCCCTCCTTACCTTTCAACCTTTGACGAATTGATTTTAGAACCCGACCTGAACGATGAGCTGATGGTTGCATACCCTGAATATCATTATCTATTAATGTAGAACAATGATACTGTAAAACTTTTGCCCAATCATTGATAACTTCTATCCTATTATTATTCTTTATTTTACTCTTTAATTGATTATTTGTTTTTATTATATCTGATAATTTATGTGTTAAATCATCATCCATTCGTTGTGAATTATCTTGTTTTACTGATGGCCTTACTGATGGTGGTGGGACTGGTATAACTGTTGCAATAAACCATTCTGGTCTACACCATGTTTCTGAAAAGCCCAATAAATTAACGTCTTCATCCGAAATCCTTTCAAGAAGACCCTTTATATACTCTATATCTATGATAGGATTATATACTTGATCAGTTGATATATCCGTACTATCTGATATATCCATCTTATTCCATTTTGCCTGAATACCATTTAATCCATCTAATTTATATTTGTCTGGCTGTTTACAACCACAACCATTATGCGTTTCTTGACCACATCTATTTATTTTTAAACATTTTTGATAGATTTCATTAAACCTTATTTTTGGCGATTTTTTAAAAATCTCTTTATTAAAAGGATCATCTTTATCAATTAACATCTTTGAACATTTAAAACATACACAATGTAATATTCTTACTAATACATCAGAGAAGTGGTAATGATAAATTGGTTTTGCTAATACTATATGACCAAAATGTCCAGGGCAATGTATATTCTTCTGACCACATGTTTTACATATCTTACCCATTTCAGTAACACCCATTCTAGGATCAAATAAACCTTTAATTACAGGTACATCCTTATCATATGTATCATATTTATCTATTTCAACTACTGATCTTTCTAGTATTTCTTTTGATCCCATTATACTAAATTGAACACCACTAACATTACATAATTCTGGTTCTGATATATTCATTATATATAAGTATATTTTATTTTTTAAAATCAAATTATTATTATTATATAATTATTTGTTTAAATACAAATATACAAAAATATAATATAAAGTTTTATTTTATATATATCTTATAGTATAAGTAAATTATGTCTAAACATTCTATGTTAACCCGTTCGAAGTTAATTGACCTAAATAAAAAGACACGTAGTGGTAATAGCAATGGTAATCATACAGATAATAAACCTGATAATGATGATATAGATGAATATGGAAATATTCATGGTTTAATAGATTATTCATGTGATGAACCAATAGACATTGAACTTATACATAAAATACAAAAGTCTAGAAATAATAAAGTAGATCAAATAACTGATATTGTATTATCTTCATTATTAAAGCAAAGTTCAAATAAAAAGAAAAGGAAAATTAAAGGGGTAAACAATGAAAAACATATCAATCTAGTTATTAATGATAATAGAAATAATAAGAATAAGAATAGTGATAATAAGGATAAGTATGAGAATAATGATGATATAATTGTTATAAATCAATATGATACTGATTCTAGTGATATAGAGATTAACGATTCAGACTCATGTAATTCTGATATATCATATAATTCAGATGTATCATATAATTCTGATATATCATATAATTCGGAGATATCATATAATTCTGATATATCATATAAGAGTGGAATAAGTGATATAGATTCTATATTTACTATTAATGATTATGAATTCAAACTAGATGAATATGATGAGCAATATGATGAAATACTTGAATCCAGAAATGGAAAAGATTCTATGGAATATTTCCATAGCTTATCAACTGATAATAAGGTTACTTATCTAAAACAATTAAAGAATATTCATAAGTATAATAAAAATAATATACCATTAAGGTTTAAGATATTAAATTCAAATATGGATCTAGAAACAAAAGTAATAGCTATTAATAATATAGATACATTTGATGAAATGGATACAAGTAGTGGTGAATATTATAAAATGGAACAATGGATTAATGGACTTGTTAAAGTACCTTTTGGTATCTATAAACAATTATCAATATCAGATACAGACGCTATTAAAGATCAAAGGGAATTTTTTAATAATACATCCGATATACTTGATAAAGCTATTTATGGACATTATGAAGCAAAAACACATATATTACAACTAATTGGGAAATGGATTAAAGACCCTTTAGCTACTGATAATGTATTAGCTATACAGGGGCCTATGGGAAATGGAAAAACAACATTAGTAAAAGAAGGAATATGTAAAGCATTACAGAGACCTTTTGCTTTTATTGCTTTAGGTGGTGCTTCTGATTCCTCATTTTTTGATGGGCATAATTTTACATATGAAGGATCAAAATGGGGAAGAATAGTAGATATATTAATTCAATCCAAATATATGAATCCTATTATCTACTTTGATGAATTAGATAAAGTAAGTGAAACATATAAAGGTGAAGAAATAATACATCTATTAACTCATCTAACTGATTCATCACAAAATAATTGCTTCCATGATAACTATTTCTCGGGTATTGATTTCGATCTATCAAAAGTCTTATTCATTTTTTCATTTAATGATGAATCTAAGATCAATAAGATTTTAAAAGATAGAATGACTGTAATTAATACAAATGGATTTACAATTGATGAGAAATGTAAAATATCTAATAATTATTTACTACCTGAAATTCTAAGTACATACAAATATAATAATAAAGTTATTATAGATGAAGTTGAACTAAAATATATTATCAATAACTATACTAATAATGAGGAGGGTGTTCGTAATCTAAAAAGGTGCCTTGATACATTAATCTCAAAAATTAATATGTATGAGTTATTAGAAGGATGCAATAATTCAAATATTAAGTTACCTGTTATAGAAGACTTTAAAATACCATATAATGTTACATCTAAAACAATTGATAATTGCTTACAGAATAAAGAAAAGAATGAAGCTCCATCACATATGTATTTATAGAATAATTATTTGTCTAATTTATATAAATTTTAATAGATATCTTATATATGTCTACTATTATAGATTCTAGAAAGATTTTAGATTTTAAAAAATATACCTTTTGTAATTATAAAAAAAAAGATGTAATATCAACACTTTTTAAAAGTATTCAAACAAAACAAGTAGAAAGTGCTTGCTATTGGTTTATTGAATGTATTGTTTCGGGATATGTACTCGATATATGGGATAAAATCATAATATTTACTTCTAAGGTAATTACTATTAACAATCCAAGTCTTCCATCTTTATTAAATAATAAAAATAGTTACTTATATAATTATATTCATAATAAATATAATGAAAAAGATAAACAATTTACTATACTACTGAGGAATGATTCTATTATTAGAAACCTATCTATATTCATAGTTTGTGTTTTAACTATATCATCCAAATCAAAAAGGTTTGATAAATATCCTTCATTAAAAGATGATGACTTTAATGTACAAAATATAGAAAATAGATGTAATGCTACTATGAATTTATTACCAAATAACTTTATTAGGTTTAATGAACCAGATGAATTACGAATTATTTGTAATGAACTATATTATAACCTTAAAAATAATATAGGAGGGTATGAAAAATCAATGTATTGGATTATATGGATCATGGAATGGGAAAAGAAAAATATCAAAAATGGATCGTGGAATATAGATACGCGAAATATTGAGGGTATACAAAGTAAACATAAAAATAATATTATATGGATTATATGGGAATTAATATTATTAGAATCCTCTAGAAGACCAACAAATATTCAAATACAAATAAACTCTTTATATGATCTTTATAGATTTAAATATTCACCTGGTAAAAGGAATAAGAGATTACCACATTTATATAATGCTGTATGTTATTTAACAAATACTATTAATTTTAATATACCTATCATTAGTAATATTGAATGCGTAATTAAAACTCAACTTAATATAAATAATATGTTTCTTTTGCAGAAAATAAATGAAAATAAAATTAATAATAAAATTAATAATAAAGATATTAATAAAGATATACAAAAGAAGAAAGTATCTATAACAAATAAAGATATATGTCTTGATAAACTATCTGTATTTAATGACCTTGATCCTATATTATAATATTTACTATTTATATAATAAATATAATAAATCTATATAATTCCATCCTTCCATCTTTGATATATATTTTATATATTGAATCATATGAACTGTTATGTAAATGTCTATATCATATAATAATTTATCATGCATACTATATATCGTTGATAAATTTGGATCAAATTTTTTTATATAATATTAGATATATGTTATCATTTAATTATAACTTATGTTGTATATTAGTACTATTTATTTGTTTTAATTTATTATTATATAGATTAAAACCTAATTCAATGTTTTATAAAGATCGATTTAGAAGGTTTGGATTATCTAATAATGAAACTGTATTTCCATTCTGGTTAGTAAGCTTAATATTTGGAATTTTTTTATATTTGTTCTTTATTTTAAAGTATGGTGAATATGTATAAATAATTATATATAGTATAATAATAAATGGAGGATATATCACAATTAAATGATTACTATATTAATAAATTTAAGGTTTACAATAAATTAGATACATACAAGTGTAAATACTGTAAAAAACCCATACAAGTATCTGAAAATTATAATAAAGATACTATAGAATTGAAATTATCATGTGGTAATGAAAAACAATGTAAAAAATATACAATCCAATTACCATATTATAATGATATAAATGTTGAACGTGATAAAATAAATAAAATAATTAATAATAGTGTAAATTATAAAGTATTATCAAAATTTATTAAGTCAAAAGAAATTATAGATGGTAAAAGTAGAATAGATGATAATAATAAGTATATTGATGATTTATATAATGCTTTTAAAAAGGAGAATAAATTAGATACATTAAATTCAAAATTATCTAATCTATTAAAAAAGAAGAATCTAATATATGAACAAAAAGAAGATGTTCTTAGAAATATATTAGATGAGGAAGATATACTATTAAAAAAAAAATATAGACGGAAATATATCCAACATAATAAATCTTTGAGAAGTATAATTACTGAAATAACATTATTAAATAGTACTATAACTTCCATTATTCCATCAAAACTATATGATGGGATTATTATTGATGAAAATATAGATGAAGAAATTGATAAATTTAAAATAGGATTATATGTTTCATGGACAGATAAAACCGGGTTAAAGAAAGGGATTATTCAAGAGATTAATGATAAAAGAATTAAAGTAAAAGAGGATAAATCTGGAAATATTAAAAATATTCCTAGACAGAAATTAAAGCTTGAATATGAACCTTATGGAGATGGAACAATCGAAAGTCCAAAAGATAAATCAAAAGATAAATCAAAAGATAAATCAAAAGATAAATCAAAAGATAAATCAAAAGATAAATCAAAAGATAAATCAAAAGA
>PASS01000047.1 GCA_002712165.1 Fidelibacterota bacterium | reverse complement strand
ATTTGCACGTCGATGGTTCTCGGATTATTCGTTTGCATGAAAGAGCCGCTAAGTCTGGAGCGTTCTACTGGCTCACCGTGGTGTAGGGCGAGGAGTTTCAGTAATTCTGCCTCGGCAACAGTAAGGTGCACTTTTGCGCCATCGCGTGTCAGTCGGTGCAGAGCAACATCGTAGCGGCATAATCCAAATTTTAATTCTCGAGGCGACGAATCTTCTACAGGGGGGGCGCGCCTTAAAATGGAACTGATACGCAGCGCTAGTTCTTTAGGCTCAAATGGTTTAGCCATGTAGTCATCGACGCCAAACTCTAGCCCCCGAATACGGTCCTGAGCTTCACCCATAGCGGTTAACATTAGTATCGGCACTTTACTGTCTTTGCGTAAGCTGCGTGTCAGGGAAAGTCCATCCTCTCCTGGCATCATGACATCTACCACCAAGAGATCAAACTGGAATGCCCTCATTTGCCGGCGTGCTTCTTGAGCGTCGCCCGCTACTGCAACCATATAGCCTGCTTCCACTAAGAATTTTTTTAATAGACGCCGTAACCGGTTATCGTCGTCAACTACTAGAATATGGGGTGGAAATGTCTCTTGATCATTCATCGTTCTAGTATACCGGAAATTGACTTCGATAGGGGAGTGGTTTGCGGGTGCTGCCGATTCAACTGATATTATTTATTTTTCGTTAGAAAGCGTTTCTGCGACCGCGAATCTATTATGCCCAACATGACTTTGCGGAAACCTTCAACTGCTATCGCTCCGGCGTCTTTATAGGCTGCAGCTATACGTGCCCGCTGTTCCATTGTGATTTCTTGTTCTAAGGCATGACCTTTCTCGGTAAGGCGCAGTAGTCTCTGGCGACGGTCGGAAGTTCCAGCACTTTGAACAATATAACCCTCGCGCACTAGCTGACTAAGAACCCTAGAGAGGCTTTGTTTTGTAATAGCTAAAATCTCAAGTAATTCGCTAACCGGAATTTCTGGGTAGCGTCCGACAAAGTAGACCACCCTATGGTGGGCACGACCGAAATGGTGCTTTGCCAGGATTACGTCGCCGCGAGAGGTGAAATCCCGGTAGGCAAAAAATAGTAATTCTATGCCTTGTCTCAGATCTTCATCTCGTAAAAACAAGGGGTTAGCGCTGGTTTTTTGGTCAGGCATACCTTGCTGCTCCTTGCGTTGATTCTCTTAATGTTGGCTTTCTTTATATTGCCAGAGAATGGGACAGTAATGTTGTGCTAATTGTTTTAGTAATATTAAGGATTTACGAGTCAAGGTTTGACCAGGTAATAGTATTTTTGGGCGATACTTCCAAGAAAGGGGAGAGCAGAGGTCAAATTATGAGCGCATCTTCTTTTGCCGATAGAGACGGATATATTTGGATGGATGGTGAGCTGGTGCCGCATCGCACAGCTAAGTGCCATGTGTTTACACATGCTTTGCACTACGGTTCTTCTGTGTTTGAGGGTATCCGCGCCTACGGCGGTAAGCCATTCAAGCTGAAAGAGCACTGCGAACGACTCGTTTACTCGGGGCAAGCGCTGGATATGAAAATTCCATATACATCCGAGCAACTTGCAGGGGCAGCATTGGAGACCCTGCGGGCGAACAATATTTCGGACGGTTACATCCGGCCGGTAGCTTGGCGCGGTAGTGAAGAAATGGGCGTGAATGCGCAAAAGGCCACGATTCATGTGGGCATGGGTTGTTGGGTTTGGCCGCAATACTTTTCTCTCGAATCGCGCCTTAAAGGCATCCGATTAATTATGGCCAAATGGCGCCGGCCCAGTCCGGAGTGCGCGCCAGTACATGCTAAAGCGGCCGGGCTTTATATAATTTGTACTTTAAGTAAGCATGACGCTGAGCGGGTTGGCTGTGATGATGCGCTCTTCCTCGATTGGCGCGGTTATATATCTGAGGCGACCGGCGCTAATGTATTCTTTGTCATCAACGGCGAGATACATACGCCAAAACCGGATTGCTTTCTTGATGGCATAACGCGCCGTACGGTAATTGATCTCGCGAAAAAACGTGGATTCAAAGTTGTTGAGCGGGCAATCTTGCCGGAAGAAATGGCTAACGCTCAGGAATGTTTCTTAACCGGGACAGCTGCTGAAGTGACTCCTGTTCGCGAAATACTAGATGAATATAAATTTACACCAGGTGAAGTATGCCGAGCTCTGATGTCTGATTTTGACACGATGGTCGGCCGCACTGAGGATGCGTCCAGTGCAGCATAAACTGACAATTTGCTAGCGATTCCATCGTGCGGCTTTAGCTTTGTCGCTTTCTTCAGACTCAACCCAATTTGCGCCATCGGCAGAGATCTCTTTTTTCCAGAAAGGGGCTTGTGTTTTTAGCCAGTCCATAAGGAAGCGGCATGCGTCGAAAGCGGGTTCGCGGTGGGAACTAGCTGTAGCCACCAGGACGATTGGGTCTCCCGGCTTCAGCTCGCCGTAACGGTGGATGATCAGAATATCGTCGAGGGGCCAGCGGCTCTGGGCACTACTTGCAAGATCGGACAATTGACGTTCAGCCATACCGGAATAATGCTCTAGTAACATTGTATTAATAGGCATACCTTTGGTGCGATCAGGTCCGCGGAAATTCCTCATTTGGCCGACAAAACTTGTGATGGCGCCGGAATTTGAATTGCGTGTAGAGAAGGCGTTGATTTCATCACCGGGATTGAACGCTTCTTTTTGAACGCAGATTAATGACATTAGCCAGCCCTGTTGATTGTCAGCACTATAGCCTAAAAATTCGCTTAAGCCCGGTTTCAATAGGCTATAGCCTTTGATTATTGGAGATAAGTTTAATGCATTGTGTTTAACCGCCAGTTACAGGTGGAAAAAATGCAACTTCGCTTGCGTTATTAATCTTTGCACTGTGATCCACATGCACTTGTTCCACGGCGCTTTTTATTAACTTGCGTTCAGCGAAAGCAGCCGCATGACCGGGGCTGCGTTCTACAAGCCAATCTATTAGTTCGGAAATAGTGGTGACACCAGGCGGAGGCGTCACTGTTTCTTTGCTAAATCCTACTTTTTCTTTCACCCATGAGAAATACAAAACTGTCATTTACCTATTCTTCAAGTTTCCGTATCGTTTTTAGCTCCGGCGGATGGGCTTTGTGGTATTGGTTCGCCCATATGCTTCAGCCCAGCCTTCAGATAGTCGTAGCCTGTGATTAGTGTGAGTAGCGCGGCAATCCACAACAAAACCTCTCCTATTGATTTGACCATAGGTAGCGTCGTGCCAACGATGAGAAACCCCAGTGCGATCATTTGCAATGTGGTTTTGCCTTTTGCTAATTTTGTTACCGGTACCCCGACGCGCAGTTCGGCAAGGAACTCGCGCAATCCCGAGACGAGTATTTCTCGCAATAAAATGATTATCGCGGGTATATAAGACCATACATCAACCCGGTTAAAGCCGACCAACATTAGTAGAACGGAAGCTACCAAAAGTTTATCTGCGATTGGGTCCAAAAAACGACCGAGTCGAGACACTTGGTTAGCCCGTCGCGCTAGGTGGCCATCAAAGAAATCTGTTATGCCGGCTAACGTAAATAACGAGACAGCGGTCCATCGCATCGCTGGACTATCGAAAAAAAAAGTAATCAGCACTATAGGAATAATCGCGATGCGAGAAAGAGTCAGAATGTTTGGTAAATTTAGCAATCTGGGCCTCAAAAATGTCAGTGAAGTCAGCCTTCAGGGTGGAAATGATCATAGATGTTTTTTGCCGTAATGGCATTGATTCCTGGAGCAGCTTTCAGGTCTGTCAGTCCCGCCACAGACACCGCCTTCGACGACCCGAAGTGCCTTAGAAGGGACTTTTTGCGAACAGTGCCGATGCCGGCTATCTCATCCAATAACGATTGCCCAATTGTTTTTGCGCGTTTTGACCGGTGCGCAGTAATGGCATACCGATGTGCTTCGTCACGTAGTCGCTGTAGAAAGTAAAGCACGGGATGATTGGAGGGTAGGGTAAATGGGGTTTTGTCGGGCAAGAACAGTTGTTCACGGCCGGCGTTGCGGTTTGGCCCCTTGGCAATGGCGGCAAGCGCAATATCATCGATACCGAGATCCTCAAAGACGCTTAAGCCCGCGTTTAACTGGCCTTGGCCGCCATCTAGTAGCACAAGATCCGGCCACTGGCCCCGAGAACGATCCGGATCTTCTTTTTGTGCGCGAGAAAACCGCCGTGTGAGTACCTCGCGCATGGCACCGTAATCATCACCAGGGGCTAGATTTGCCGATTTGATATTAAATTTGCGATATGCAGTCTTTATCAGTCCGCTAGGACCGGTCACGATCATTGCCCCTACCATGTGGGCTCCGGAAGTATGAGAATTATCGTAAACCTCTATGCGCTCTGGCGTTGTATTAAGCTCTAGCACCTTGGCAGTGCCTTCCAGTAATTCTCGTTGCGCAGTGTTTTCGGCAAGACGGCGTTCTAGGGCTTCGCGTGCATTGATAGCCGTGTGGTCGATCAGTTTACGGCGTCCGCCGCGCTTGGGCATGGATATTTTGATTTTACGTTTGGCCCGCAAAGCTAGGGCAGCTTCTAAAACTTCACGATGTGGTGGTGTGGTGTTTAGCAATATCTCTTTTGGTGGCGGGTAGGAGGCGTAGAACTGACCTATAAATGCCTCAATGATTTCTCCATCTGTATCATCAGCGGCGTGCGCTGGATAGTAAGCCCGGTTGCCAAAATTTTGCCCGTTTCTGAAAAAGAACACCTGTATACACGAACGGTTGCCGATTCGATAAATCGCAACCACATCTGCTTCTCCAATGCCATCAAAATTGATGCCCTGATGCGCTTGGATCGCTGTCATGGCGCGGATACGGTCTCGAAAACTCGCTGCTGCTTCATAGTCAAGCCTGGCACTGGCAGTATCCATGAGCTTAGCTAGTTCTGTCTGTAGAGCATGACTATCACCCCGCAAGAACTCCCTGGCTTGTCGTAGGTAATCTCCGTAGGTCTCCTTGTTTACATAACCCACGCAAGGTGCAGCACATCGCTTGATTTGATAAAGTAGGCAAGGGCGAGTGCGGTTTGCGAAGACTGAGTCTGTGCATGTTCTTAACAGAAACACTTTCTGCAGGGCTGTCAGGGTGCTGTTAACCGCACGTGCCGAGGCAAAAGGGCCAAAGTGCTCAATGCCCTTTTTGCGGGCGCCTCGATGCTTCACTATTCGCGGAAATTCATGCTCTATTTCAATCAAAATGTATGGGAAGGATTTATCGTCGCGCAGCAAGATGTTGTAGCGTGGTTTAAGTTGCTTAATCAGGTTGCTCTCTAGTAGCAAAGCTTCGGCTTCGGTATGTGTGGTGATAATTTCACAGGAATGTGTGTTGAAAACCATGCGCTGCAAACGCATTGGTATCCGTTCTAAACGTAGGTATGACGAAACCCTTTTCTTAAGATTCTTGGCTTTGCCCACATATAGAACCTCGCCGTTTACACCTACCATTCTATAGACCCCTGGGCTTGACGATAACGTTTTGATCGTTCTAGTCAGAACGGACAGTCCATTTTTGCTCGAACGAGCTTTATGGTTATCAAAGTGGAGCCCTTCACCAGCTGGTGTTTCAGAGGTGTCTCCGGAGGAAGTGTGCATGTCTTTTTGTGGTCCCTTGACAATCGGTCATCAACTCTGGGCATCCTGACTTAAGTGATAACCAGCCTTTCCATGCAGGTAATGTCACTTATTGACAACAGTAGTGTCATCCTGGTGTCGCCTCTGGAGGCCGCGGATATCCACGAATTCTGTGGACAACTTTGTTGGTAACATGACGGCAGACTGAAACCCTTGGCTTACCTCTTGGATTCTTCTCTGTATGCCCATTTTCTGGGCATAATTTATAACCCTCTGTTATAAATATAAATTATTGCACCAACAGATTTTCCTAACTCATTCGGGAACAGTTGCACTCAATAATCTCCACTGTTGCCAACCTAACACCGCCCTTGTGAACAACTTCATTTGTCGGAGGTCCAATACTGCTATTTTCTCGATTCGAGCGGCAGAAATTATGACATTTTTTTAAAGTGCGGTTTTCGATTTTCTCGGAGTGTGAGCCTGTACTACCCATTACGCCCAAGTACGAGGTTCGGTCCATGCAAACCTCTCAATTTCTATACCGACACTGCTTGCATCTTCGAAAACATCGAGTTTTTCAACTCGTACACGCACTGATCGGCAGGTTGGGTCTTGCAGGCATAAAGTAGCAATACGTTCGGCTAGGGTTTCTGCTAAATTCACGTGGCCATCAGCGGTTACGGCGCGGACGCGGGTTACTATGTCCTCATAGCAAACCACGTTTTCTAGTCGGTCACCGTGTTTACTATCCCCTTCCCAGATACCGAGATCAAGGTTGATGCGAACTCGTTGAGCGCTACCTTTTTCGTGTATATGGACTCCGATTTTACAGGGCAATACAAGGTCGCGCACGAATACATGCCGTAAACTGGCTTCGGCGTCCGCAATCTTTAGCGCTTCGATGACAGGTGCTTTACTCATTATGCAGCTTGACCTTTCCTTTTTCTCTTATTCTTCGGGATTAAAAGTGTTGGACGCTTGGCCCCATCCCAAGTGCTGCCCCCCATCAAGNGCGATCATCTGACCGGTCATCGCTGGTGCCGAGAGAATAAAGCGCGCGGCTGCGCATATTTCTGAAGGGTCTGTACCCCTTTTCAGGGGCATAGACTTGCACTGTGCTTCGAACTNGACCTGGCTTTGACGAGAGCTTGGCAGAGTTGGTCCAGGGCCGATAGCATTGACACGTATATAAGGAGCAAGTGCCAGGGCCGTGGTNTGGGTCAGCGCCCAAAGTCCGGCCTTGCTGACTGTGTAAGACGTGAAGTGCGGCGTCAGGTGCCACGCCCTTTCGTCAATAAGATTTATTATGGCGCCATGCGCATTTTTAGATAGTTGATTGGAGAATGCCTGGGATAGCAGAAATGGTGCCCGTAAATTAATATTCATATGTTCGTTCCAGGAGCTCGCCGTAGCGGTCTTCATGTCGTCTCTTTCGAAGATTGACGCATTATTTATTAAGCACCCGATTGGNCCTAAGGCTTCTGTAGTTCGCTTGACAAGTTTAGGTATGGCCACCGGATCAGCCAGATCAGCGCCAAGGGCGGTGGCCTTTCCGCCTCCTGATACAATCGCTGCAACAGCAGCTTTGGCGTCGGAATCTGATCTGTTATAGTGTACTGCCACAGCCCAGCCAGCGGCGCCCAAGCTCTCACCTAANGCCCGGCCAATNCTACGCCCGGCNCCAGTGATNAGCNCTGTTTTGNTAGTNACGTCGCTGGAAAAACTATCTGCCAAAATGGTCTCCAAGTGCAGGGGCTCTTACCTAACCATGGATTGCGAGCAGGGCAAGGCTTGGAAGGTGCTTTCACGTTTCTTTTCTTGCAGGGAGCGCACAAAAGCGAGAATAAAAACCTAAAATGAATGACACTAAAACCCATGAAAAAGACTTAGCACATCCCTTGTTAGTCCGGCAGCTAAGTTCAATGCCTTTAGCGGCCNTTTTGAGCACAGCTTTGGTATTGGTTTGGGTTGCTTATTTGTTGATTGCTCCGGCTCCTCCTTCGCCTGCAATCAAGGCTTCTGGTGTTGTAGAAGAGAAATCAGAAATAGACGATATAGAGCCAGCAGATTCTAACGCGATTCGTATTTTACTTTGGCGTGACGTGGTAGGGCCGGACATATTTTCGGCCTTTGAAAACGAGAGTGGTCTCAACATATTGGTTGATCGATATAACACCTTCGAAGATCTCGCAGTGATTATGGAAAGTGGCCGACTGCAGTATGATTTGATTATAGCGTCGGGAATGGGCTTGCCGAGCATGATCGAGCGAGGTCTTCTTCAGACGCTGTCCCCAGAGTCAGTGCCTCGGGCAGTAACTCTTGATCCGGCAGTACTTGAGCGTGCCGAAATTTACGATCCTGGCAATTCGTATTCCTTGCCGTTGATGTGGGGCACGGTTGGCCTTGCTTTTGATCGCGCGAAAATAGCAGAAAAGCTGGGTGCGAGCGCTAAGATCAATTCGTGGTCTCTATTATTTAATCCTACTGAAGTAAGGGCCTTAGCCAGTTGTGGTGTACAGGTGGTTGATGCGCCTGGCGGTGTATTTTCTATCGCTCTAACATATCTAAATCGACCTTATGACTCTGCAACAGTAGAAGATACGGATGCTGCAGCACGGCTTTGGGAAAGTGTGCGGCCTTCTATCGCCAAGTTTTCAACAGCTGACGTTGTGGACAATCTCGCTCGGGGGGATGTGTGTTTTGCAATGGTATCGTCAGGAGATGCCTATCAAGCTGCAGCACAAAGTCGAGCGCTAGGAGTCGTGCGTGATATTGATTACGCTATTCCGATGGAAGGTACGGTGCTCTGGCATGTTGTAAGTGCAGTTCCTATCGAGGCAGCATATCCCGATCATGCAATGAGTCTTATTAATTATCTCATGCGACCTGAGGTAGCCGCGCGGAACACTAATGCTACCGGATTTATTAGTGCGGTGCGGGACGCGGCACTGTACGTAAAGCCAGAGATCAAGAATGACCTGTCGTTAAACCCGGATGTCGATAACTTTAATAATCTGGTTCCGGAGATGGCAACGAGCGAGGAAGACATACTGATGCGCCGGAAGTTTTGGCAACTTATCAATACACCTCAGCAACAAGATCTGGTGCCGAACTAACGCCTCTCAGGTTTATAGTGGGGAATTGATCTCGGCACCCTTTAATTATACCCGGTATATTTATAGGGATTGCTTCACTGGAGATAAAACTAGAATGAGCTGGGTGAAAACGGCTAAATCAAAATAGATCACATAGGGGTCACAAATGTTTATGTTCTCAGAGTTGCTGGAAACTTTCAAGCGATCGGTTGAATCATGCGACGCCGAGACTTTCCTTGGGCTCTTTATCGAGGATGCCACTTATCATGATTCGGTATACGGTATCTTTAGAGGACATCGCGAGTTAAGGCGCATGCTGTGTGATGTTTTTCATAAAGATGGAGCGGATTTTCGCTGGGATATGCATAATCCAGTTTGTGACGGTCATGTTGGCTATGCCCACTATCGATTTAGTTTTAAATCCATGCACTCAGATTCTTCACCAGGTCGCGCCTTACTTGAAGGCTGTGCAAGGTTCATCTTGAAGGACGGACGCATTGCCGCTTACAAAGAATGGGGCAACGTTGCGGGGACCTTGCTGCAAGCGGGTGTGCCAGAAAAAGTAGTTATACGTTATTTGCGGCGTGAGGCTAAGGTGATGCGTGATAGCCTTGAGTTTGAAGAGCATATGGCGAACGGCACTTAAATCATTTGTAAAATCAATGAACGATTTTATCGACTACTATGAGGGATTCGGCGTGGATCGAGAATATTTTAAAAGTATAAACGGTATAGGGTTGTGCTGAATACACTACTGGATTGGTATGGATCAGGGGGCTATCGTGTCAATTATTAAAAGTGTTTTGATTTTATCGGTTTGCGTTCTTCTTATTGGATGTTCCGAACAACAGAATCAGATAGGTGGAGAGCACACACAAGGCTCATCTTCACCTTGTACTGACAACTCGCGCGCCTGCCTTAGCGAAACAGCAATGAGCTATATAGAGGCCTTATGGGCAACAGATGGCACCTTGGCTAGACTGCATCCTAACGCACGGCGTACCCACAATGGCGGTGGAAGCGTTGACGAAGGCGGTGCCTTGATTGCAGAAAAGATCAGCGCCGACGAAATCACCGGCTATAAAAACCTGCGTCTAATTGTAGACGATCAGAAAGGTGATGTATTCGCGTTCTGGATTGTCGAAGGTCCACGTGGTGGCGCGCACGTGGCCGAACGCATTCGTGCTCAAGAAGGATTGATTACCGAAATTGAGGTGTTTGTGGCGATGGATGAGCGGCCCATTGACGAGATCGAGAACCTTTGGCCGGATAAAGTCGAAAATGGGCTGAGTGGTCATGGCTGCGCCACGCCTGTGCGCCAGTGTTTGTATGAGATTGCCAACACCTATCTCAATGGTCTGGTCATTGCCGATGGTAGTTCGGTGAAGTTTGCTCCAGATGTGCGGCGAACACAGAACGGCGGTAATGTTCAAATCGGGGAGAAGACTTTGCGGGCTAGTGTTGATCGCGAAAAACTAGCTTTCAAGCGTAATTTTCGATTATTCGCAGACGAAAGTGGTGGTGAAATTGTGGCCGTGTGGCTGACTGGCACGGATCGTCCGGGCCATATATCGACTGCTCATGTGATCGAGCGTTTGCGCGTACAGGGTGGCCTAATAACTGAGATCGAAGTATTTTATACGCTGGAAGAGGGAACTTTAGAAGGGACCTCTGGATGGCCGGACGACTTGTCTTAGAGCGAAGAATTATAAGATTAGTCATTGTGATTATAGAGTTTCTGAGCTTCAGTTAGGCGGCTTGCCAATGGAGAGAGTTTGAGAAAATTTGAATTACGTGCTCAGAGTTTTTACTGAGCAGTATCTGGCGTCAGAAAGTTGTTCTTCAGATCAGAAATAGTTTTCTCGGACAATCCAAGGCCGTCTTTGATATAAGCGTTGAAGCTGCCGTAGGTCTTTTGGACTTCGTCAAACGCTGCCTGCAAGTATTCTTCCCTTACTTCAACCAAAGGTAACATCGCTTTGGCTAAATCGGGCGGCAGCGCGGCTAGTTGTAAATCATTCTTTTGAATGAGGTAGCGGTTCGATAACATAAAGTCATGCATCACCGTTTCTTGAGGTACACCAAGTAGGGTGAGAAGAATTGCAGTGCTCCAGCCGGTGCGATCTTTTCCTGCTGTGCAGTGGAAAAGAGCAGGGAGGGCATAGGGGTCAGCTAGTCGATTGAAGGTTGCATTATACGCCTCGATGCTGGATTTGGCGGTGACTTTGGAGCGGTATCCATCGAGCATAATTTGCTCGCCCGGAGTCGCACTCAAATAAGTCATCACGGCATTTGTATCGCCAAGAATTTTCATAAAACCATGTTCTTTGTCACCGATTACATCTGCGATCATATGTGCTGCACCTGTAGGTACGCGGTCGGCACCAGCAGCACGTTCTACCTCTGAGCGAAAGTCACAAATGAGTTTGAGACCAAGACTGCTCAGTGCAATGAAGTCTTCGTCTGTTACTTTATCCAGCTGGTCTGACCGAAATAATTTACCCATTTTCACCCAGCGGCCATCACTCGTGCGATAGCCGCCGACATCACGCAAATTAGGAATGCTGGTAAGATGCAGATTACGCTCGGCCATCAGCAAAGTGCCACCACGCTGTGGGACGAATTCAAAATACCACCGCGGACCAGCAGGCAGCGAGACAATGATGTGGCCGTTGGCTCCGCCTGCGCCGACTTCTCTGTTGCGGCCTATGTTGACGGGATCGGTACCTGCGTAAATGGTTATGATTGTGTCCTCTGGCGCGGTCCAAGCGAGGGTGAATCGGCCCTTACCATCGCCCACAATGGCTGCGCTCGTAATTGGAATAGGTTGAGGTGCGGAAATTTTCCCTCCGCACCCAGAGAGCGCAAATACTGCGATCAAAGTGAGCATAAGGACAGAATGTCGGATTAGGACGAGCATTAAAGTCTATTCCTTGTCTAGTGGCCCGCAGCAGCGACCTTAGCTATTGGGGACTAAATAGTCCGCCCACTCTTGAATTTTTCCATCTCGCAAAATGAACACGCCAGCTACCGCGAACCTTCCAGTTGGCTCTTTGCCGGGGACAATCACGTAATCGCTACGTGAGTTGGCAACTAGGGGGCCGATAGCTAGAGTGTCCAGTACATCTATGCCGAACCGCTGGCCATCTTTGAGATATGCGTCAAAGGCGGCGATGGAGTCAGTACGCCCTATCACAGCGGGCTTGTTCTCAACCATACGTAAGACGCAGGTTTCGGACATAAATGCGGCGAGCTTTTCGCCTGTACAGTCAGGGTCGCTCCACATTTTCATGAATTCAGCGACGACTTTTTTGTTTGCTTTTTCGGTGGCCGACATCTTGTGATCCTTGGCTGAAGCTCCTCGCGAGAGGCTCGAAAGGGCAATTACGCCAAGACCCGTCGCTCCGATGGCGCTACGCCGCGTTACGTCTAAGCTTTTTTGTTCGGTCATCAATGCACCCTTTCACTTTAATTCATTCGATCCAACTAATCGCGCTTGCCCACGCTAGGCAAGCCAACAAAAAATACGTATAAGCGGTTCGTGCCCATTCATCAACTAACAAGAAGGTGGAGAATCCATGGTAGTTCGCGTCGCACTTAACGGGTTTGGCCGTATTGGCCGCATGGTTTTTCGGGCACTTGTCGAATCGAATCGCTCGGACGTGGAAATCGTGGCCATTAACGATCTTGGCCCGGTTGATGCTAACGCTCATCTTCTTAGTTATGACTCTGCGCACGGGCCATTAGCAGCGGATATATCGGTGTCCGGCGATATGATGCAGGTGAATGGCAAGAATGTGAAAGCGCTTAAAGAGCGTGACCCCTCAAATCTACCTTGGAGGGAGTTGGATATCGACATTGTTGCCGAATGTACTGGCATTTTCACAGACCGAGATAAGGCGAAGGTGCATCTAGATGCTGGTGCAAAGCGCGTTGTAGTTTCGGCTCCGTCGAAGGGCGCCGATTTGACCGTCGTTTACGGAGTAAACCACGACAAATTGAGCAAGAATCACATGATAATCAGCAATGCCTCATGCACGACCAATTGTCTCGCACCAGTCGCCCACGTTCTACATACCTTGTATGGAATCGAGCAAGGATACATGACCACCATTCATGCCTACACTGGTGACCAAGCAACCGTCGATACTCTGCATAAGGACTTGCGTCGTGCGCGTGCTGCAGCCTTGAGCATGATTCCAACATCAACTGGAGCGGCCTTAGCTGTTGGTGAAGTGCTGCCAGAGCTAAAAGGAAAACTAGATGGTTCTTCCATCCGAGTTCCCACACCCAATGTCTCTGTAGTTGATTTGAAATGCGTACTGTCGAAGGGCGCATCCGAAGCAGCTATCAACCAAGCTATGGCTGATGCATCTGAAGGCAAAAGTTTTGGCGGCACGCTGAAAAATGTGTTGGCTTTGAACACGCTTCCACTGGTTTCTATAGATTTTAATCACTGTCCTGCATCGAGCACCTTCGATGCAACGCAAACTAAAGTGATGCCAGGAAACTTTGTACGTGTCTTATCGTGGTATGATAACGAGTGGGGTTTTTCAAATCGCATGCTAGACACTATGGCGACGATGGGAAAGCTGATTTAGCTTCCTACTCATGTATAATTTCAAAACTATTGGCGAAATAGACCTCACTGGGAAGCGGGTTCTTGTTCGGGCCGACCTGAATGTTCCGATGAAAGATGGGCGGGTGGCGGATATGACTCGCATCAACCGGCTCATGCCAACGTTGCGAGACCTTATTGCCAATCGGGCAAGGGTGATCATCATGTCTCATTTTGGTCGCCCTGAGGGAAAGTATTTACCCGAGATGACTTTGAGGCCGGTGGCGAAGGTATTGTCCCAGGCTTTGGGCTATGACGTGAGCTTTGCTGGGGACTGCATTGGGGAGGTAGCGGTAAAGGCAGTGGCCAGGCTTCAGCCTGGGAACATTCTTCTGCTTGAGAACTTGCGCTACCACGCCGGCGAGGAAAACAACGATCCAGAATTCGTAAAAAAATTAGCAGCTTTGAGTGATGTTTATGTCAACGATGGATTTTCGGTTGCCCATCGCTCCCACGCTTCGACTGTTGGTATTGCTCATATTTTGCCCGCTTTTGCAGGCCGGCAGATGCAGGCCGAACTGGAAGCATTAGGGGCGGTGCTGGACAATCCTATGCCTAAAGTGGTTGCGATTATCGGCGGCAGTAAAATTTCGACCAAGCTCGAGCTACTCGATAGTCTTGTGCAGAAGGTGGATATACTGATGATTGGTGGCGGTATGGCAAATACGTTTTTAAATGCCCAAGGAGTAAATGTGGGTAAATCTTTGTGTGAAAAGAATCTTGCGGAGATAGCGCGAGGAATTTTAGAAAAAGCCAACTTAGTTAAATGTGAAATCATTTTGCCGATTGATGCCTTAGTATCAACTGAGTTGGAAAAAGAAGTGAGAGCAAGCGTATGTGATATCAAAGCTGTGCCAGCGAATTCGATGATACTTGATATTGGACCTGCAACGGTGGGGCTTTTAGAAAGTAAGCTTGCAAAATGTAAGACACTAATTTGGAATGGCCCTCTTGGTGCATTTGAAATTAAACCGTTTGATTCGGGTACAAATGCGCTATCGGAAGTGGTGGCGAATTTAACGAGTGCCGGGGATTTGGTGTCAGTGGCAGGCGGAGGTGATACTGTCTCGGCGTTGAACAACGCCGGTGTGTTTGACAAGCTGACTTATGTGTCTACCGCTGGTGGTGCATTTCTAGAATGGCTTGAGGGTAAGGAGCTGCCTGGTGTGAAGGTGCTTATGGGTCAAACAAATTAGGATGCACTGCAAGCAGACTTACTATTTTTCGGTGCGGCCCATCTGTAGGAACTTATTTCGGCGTCGCGCGCGAAGCTGGACGCCGTCAATACGAATCAATTCTTTGAGGTGCATGTCCACGGCATCGCGAACGGCAGTGAATGCAGCTTTACTCGCACGGTGAGCGCCTCCGAGGGGCTCAGGAATGATGCCGTCGATCACGCCCAGGGCCTGCATGTCTTGCGCTGTGAGTTTTAATGCTTCGGCTGCAGCTTTTGCCTTGTCGCCATCGCGCCACAAAATTGAAGCACAGCCTTCCGGCGAAATTACCGAGTATATAGCGTGCTCAAGCATTAACACCACATTGCCGGTAGCAAGAGCGACTGCTCCTCCAGACCCTCCCTCTCCTATAACTACCGAGATTAGGGGTACGCGGAGTGATAGACAGCAGTCGATGCAGCGGGCGATGGCCTCTGCTTGGCCGCGTTCTTCTGCGCCTATGCCGGGGTATGCGCCGGCGGTATCCACAAGAGTAATAATTGGAATGTTGAACTTGTCGGCAAGCTCCATTAATCGGCGCGCCTTACGATAGCCTTCCGGGCGCGCCATACCAAAATTATGTTTGATACGTGTTTCTGTATCTCGGCCCTTTTCAAGGCCTATTACCATGACCGAACGATCCTTGAATCGACCAAGCCCGCCGACAACAGCTTCGTCTTCGGCATAGTGGCGGTCGCCTGCCAGGGGCATGAAATCTTCGACTAGGGCTTTTATGTAGTCGAGGGCATGAGGTCGGTCGGGATGTCGCGCGACTTGGGTTTTTTGCCAAGGGGTCAGCTTTGCGTAGGCGGAGCGTAGATCTTTTTCCACGCGTGACTGAAGACGGCCTACCTCAGCAGCGATATTGAGTCCGTCTGCATCTGACAGGTGCCTAAGCTCCGCAATTTTGCCTTCCAGCTCGGCAATAGGTTTTTCGAAATCGAGGAAGTGCATATGCCTGTGATCTACCTAATAAACGCAGAACCTAATGGCACCCACCAGTGCGCGTAATGCCGTTTCTATATGTCCATCTATGACGAGATAAGGTTAATAAATCAACTTAATCAATTACATACATAACTATATCTGGCTGATTTCTAGAAGATTTATACTATGGGTTGCGGGTGGTTTCTTAGTCCGAGGGCGATTTGCTCATAATCTGGAGTGTTATCTGGTGCTAGTTGGCCTACTCGCATGGCGAAATCGATAATCACCAAATTCACGTTAAATTTGAAGCGATCGGTGTCTCTCACCATAGCTAATACATCGTGCAAAGGCATGAGCTCGAATCTGCTAATTTCCCCGTCCATGTTGCAAGGAACGACCCCTGAGGGCACATGAAGGTCATAACAAAACAGAGTGTCGTTACGAAGCCCGTTAGGAGTTTCAAAACAATAGGAAATAGAACTCGCTGACTTGGCTGAGCGGGCCAGGCTTTCTTCTAAACCAGCTTCCTCATAGGCTTCTTTTATAATGTTATCCATGATTGAAAGGCTGGCTGGTTGGCCGCCGGCCACAATATTATCGAGTTTATCCGGTTCGACGATACGATCGGAGGATCTCATACCAATCCAAAGGTGAGTTGCACCAGCCTTCATTACAATGCCGTTAACATGTACACCGTAAGCGCGCGCGCCGAATGCGGGCACGAGCATTCGGTCCATACGCAATAAAGTTGGTCCGCCCCATAGGTTGCGTATAGCGTACATCTCACCGGTGCTCTTATGAAAAAGACCGGAATCTTCTAGCTGTGGTGTAATCTTTATTAAAGCCTTGGTACGTGCATCCACTGTGGACAGTGATGGGGCCATGGCAACTCCTAGTGGCGTTTTTATAAAAACCTTCGGATGCCCTAGAATCACTTCTGCCCGGCTATTCGTTAACCAGCCCACGTGGATACCTTCTACCAATAAGGGTGTGTATTTGGTAAGGTCTCTAACGTTGCATCTAGTTATTTTGTCGATATACGCCATTACTTACGCCACTTGTTTTGCAAGGCATCCATAGACGTTGAGAGACTCGCCACATACAATCACAACAGAAGCGCCATCTATAAATATTGCGACATTAGTTATGCGGCACTAATTTCTTTGATGCTATCACGTACATTAAAGGGGCGTGCGTTGAAAACCGACTATTTGCCCCATATCTGTAATATTGCTAGGTCTGAAATAGAAGGACTCCCATTATTTGATAGCGACAATAAGGAAGACAGCCAATGCGCTGGCGAAGTATCGAACTTTCTCGGTTTAGAACCATCTACGAGTGCCCCACATGTTTGCATGGTTTGATATCATCAAGATTATTCTGGGAGGTAAATCGGCCAACCGTTTAAATCTGCGAAGACCTTCTTTAAAATCGCAACGCCGTGCTGTTTCGCCAAGTAATAAGAAGCGGGCAAAGTTAGTGAAAGAGGCTTTGTCGGTCTACCGCAGTCGACGAAGTGAAATACGTGGCCTTCTTGATAAAATTTTTAAAGATATGAGAGATAAACCGCCAAAAATGGATGGCGAGCACGATAAGCTTGTTAGACTTTTGGCTTTGCGAAGGGCCGATGTCGGGTTAAGGGAGATGATGTCACACGATTTAAGGCAATACCTGGTGCTATCGGGTATTCGAGGGCTTCTGGAAGATAATCCAGCCTCCCGTGTCCCGACAAAATCATCTGTCACCAGCGGTAAGTCTAAATCTGGCCGCCGCAAGATTCCAAGACGCTGAAAACTGTATATTTTTAGCCCCTGGTTTTCCTGGTTTTGCCTTGACCACACCCAGGGCACCGGGTAGAACCCCGGAATTAGTGGCCTGACGTCGATGCGTCACTCCTCTGATAGAAAGGAATTTTTTATGGCGCGCCGTTGTGCAGCAATTGGTCGGGGTGTTCAGACTGGCAACAACGTTAGCCACGCTCATAATAAGTCGCGGCGGCGATTTCTGCCGAATTTGCATCAGGTTACATTGATGTCGGAAATTCTGCGGGAAAGAGTGCGCATGAAGGTGACTACGACTGGCCTTAGGACCATTGAAAAGCGAGGCGGGCTCGATGGATTTTTACTTTCGACCCCAAACGCTAAACTTGAACCCGCAGCTCTAAAGCTGAAGCGCCGAGTCAAGAAGGTTCAGGCGAACCAAGCTGCTAGTACTTCATCATAGTACTGAGCAATATGACGGCAAATTACTGAATAACCCGCTTAATAGCGGGTTTTGTGGTTTTGTTTGTGTCTTTAGGGGCACACTTTAAAGAATTGGCGCTAACAATCATATTACAGAGGGTAGACCGTCTGAAACCATTGGTTTCAGGTGTGTGTTATGTCATAGAATCTTCATAGATAATTGAGGAGGGATCCATGAAGTCTACTTATTGTCCTAAAGCTACGCTCCTGTGTTCGACAGCCCTAATAGCGGGACTAACCTTGGTCCCCGTTGAAGCGGCCCACGCTCAAGCTGTTATCGAAGAAATTATAGTGACTGCTCAATCGCGTGAGCAAAGTCTACAGGAAACGCCGATTTCCGTTACGGCGGTTTCTGGGTTTGAGCTTCAGGAAGCAAATATTCAGAAGGTGGAAGACCTTCAGTTCTCGGTGCCGAATTTTACCATGACCGAAACGGGTATCAGTACGAATATTTTTATTCGTGGTATCGGGTCAGGCATAAACCAAGCTTTCGAGCAGTCGGTCGGATATTACGTGGATGGCGTCAATTATCCTCGCGCGCAACAGACAAGGGCACCATTTCTTGATCTCGAGCGTGTCGAAGTTCTACGTGGACCTCAGCTTATTCTGTTCGGTAAAAATTCGGTAGCCGGGGCTTTGAGTATTATCACCGCTAAACCCTCCGATGAATTTGAAGGCTATTTCACCACTACTTACGAGTTCGGTGAGTCCGAGACTATTAATGAGGGCGCGGTCTCTGGGCCTTTGACTGACCGCTTGCGTGCTAGGGTGGCAGCACGCTATCGAGATGCTGATGGTTACGTTCGAAACCTTACTTTGAATCGGAATGAGCCCAAGCGCACTGATTGGACGATCAGGGGCACCGCTGAGTACGATGTTACAGAAGATATCGTTGCAAGTTTTAAAGTAGAATTCAGTGATTTTGATGTCACTGGCCGACAGATCGAAACACTTAATGAAAAACCAGCCACGGCAGGCCCCTTCGCAGGACTGACCTATGGCCAATTCCTTGTGGGAGGTTTTGGTGCTCACGTGAGCGCTCTTAATAATACTTTGGACCGCAAGCGCAGCTCTAATGGGGATAGTAGTAAAAACGAGCAGCAATCCTATGTTCTCAACGTCGATTGGAATATTGGCGATTATGAACTGAAGTCGATCTCTGCTTTCTCAAATTTTGAATCTAATGAACTTTGCGATTGTGATTATACCGGCGCAAATGCTTTTCTTGCTGGTTTACAAGAAGATTACGATCAATTCAGCCAAGAGGTGCGACTGACTTCGCCAATCAAAGAGCAATATGATTTTGTCTCAGGAGTCTATTTTCAAACTAGTGATCATAACTACGCAGACCAAATTATTATACAGCCCACCTCTATGCTTGTTCCAGCCATCAACGCTCAATCGCCTGGTGCAGGGAGCTTGGTGTCGGGCACTCAGGCTGGACGGAAAGCGGTCGTCAAATCAGACCTGTTTTCAGCTTTCGCGCAGGTTAATGTCAGACCAATTGACAAATGGGAGTTGCAGATTGGTGGACGTGTAAGCCATGAGAAAAAGAGCGGTACGCGAACTTTATCCATAACAGCGGAAGGTGGTGGCTCACTGCCTGCGGCACAAATCGCAGCGCCAACAGTATATGCTGGTCTACTCGATATCGCATCTACGAACCTTGCATCCCTCGGGCCGACAGGCGCATTCCTAACCGCTAAGCTCGGGGCTTTGCCAGTATCTGACTCGCTCAAGGAAACGCGGTTCGCGCCGGACATTAAACTGGTCTATGAGCCTATGTCAGACCTTTTGCTCTATGCGAGCTGGGCGCGTGGTTATAAGAGCGGTGGCTTTGATTTCCGCGCTAACAACCGAGGTGTATCGCCGACTATGAAATCCTCGTTCGTTTTTAAGGATGAGCAGGCAAACAATTATGAAATTGGTGCGAAGAGCACCCTGCTTGGCGGTGCGGCCGAATTCAATATAAGCGGCTTCTTCACCAAATTTAATGACCTACAAATCTCTATTTTCGATGGTTCACTTGGGTTTAATGTCGGTAATGCCGCAAGCGCCGAAGTCATGGGTGTTGAGATGGATGGTCGGTGGAGATTGCATGAATACTTATCTTTATCGGGTAGCCTCGCGATTATGGATTTTGAGTTCAAAGATTTTCGTAATGGCCAATGCTATTTTGGCCAACAGCCTAATGTCGATTTAGATGCTGATGGGGAACTTGATTTGTGCGATTACACTGGCAAGACAAACCAGTTAGTATCGGATGTTCAGGGCACCATTGCACTCGCTTTTAATTACCCAATTGCGGATGGTTACCGACTCAATAGTGAGGTAGATATGTTTTTTACCTCCAAGTACCACGCATCCAACACCTTTGACCCTGACCTAATACAGGGTGGTTACGCTACATTTAATGCACGCATTGGGGTCGGATCGGATAATGGCTCTTGGCAGGTCGCCTTTATTGCCCACAATCTCACTAATAAGAAATTTATCCAATTCGGTGGTGACACACCCCTCTCAGGCGGCTTATTTGGTATGAATTCAGACTATGCATTCACTGACCGGGGGCGGACACTTGGTTTGCAGGCGCGGGTGAATTTCTAAGAAAACTAATTCCGATGCAGATTTACACCGCGCCTTCGTGATTTGTGGGCGCGGTGAATCTAGGCCAACAAAACTTATAGAGAAATCTGAGGTCTAGACCACTAAAGGTGTTGCGTTGTAGCGCCCAGTAAATCGGCCTTCCTCGAATAAATCTGTGAGCTGTGACATGACAGCACCACCCAATTCCTCTGAGTCCATAAGAGTGACAGCCCTGCGATAATAACGAGTGACGTCGTGGCCAATGCCGACCGCAAGTAACTGAATATTAGACTGATTTTCGATATAGGAGATGACCTCGCGGAGATGCTGCTCTAAGTAGTTACCTGGATTGACCGATAGAGTCGAATCGTCAACTGGTGCACCATCGGATATAATCATCAGTATGCGCCGTTGCTCGCCACGGGTGGCTAGACGGTTATGTGCCCAAGCCAAAGCTTCACCGTCAATATTTTCTTTTAAAATACCTTCTCTCAGCATCAATCCAAGATTTTTACGCGCTCTCCTCCAGGGCACATCGGCGGATTTGTAAATGATGTGACGGAGATCGTTCAGTCGGCCTGGATTTGTTGGTTTGCCCTCTTCCGTCCAGAGCCTGCGCGATTGACCACCCTTCCACTGACTGGTCGTGAAACCAAGAATTTCTACCTTTACTGCGCAGCGCTCTAAAGTGCGGGCAAGTATATCAGCGGTCATGGCAGCGAGTGAGATGGGCCTTCCACGCATAGAGCCGGAATTATCGATTAATAGACTAACAACTGTGTCTCGGAATTTAGTTTCCTTTTCTCGTTTGAAGGTCAGGGAATGCATGGGGTTGGCGACAATGCGAGCCAAGCGGCCCACGTCTAGAAGCCCTTCTTCTAGATCAAATTCCCAACTGCGTTGTTGCTGTGCCATAAGTTTACGCTGGAGACGATTTGCGAGTCGCGAGACTACGCCCTGTAAGTGAGCCAGCTGGTGGTCGAGTTGAGTACGTAGTCGTGCGAGTTCTTGTGGGTCGCATAGATCTGCAGCATCCTCGACTTGATCGAACCGAGTGGTAAAGGCTCGGTAGTTTTCCTTATTAGAGCTTTTATTAGTGCCTGGTTGGGGCGGTGCTTGGCTGGCCTCGGCGTCTTCATCAATATCCTCTGCCTGATCTTGGCCTTGCGCTTGACCTTCATCAGCCTCGGGTGCGTCGGCATCCATTTCCATGGCTCCGGCAGGGGCTTCTTCGCTCTCAACGTCTTCGTTATCCTGTCCTCCTTGGGTGTCTTCGTTTTCTTCTTCATTGTCTTCTTTATCAGTGTCGTCCTGATCGCTCTGTTCTTCTTCCTGTTCAATTTCCTCTATATTATCGTGCTCGAGTTGCAGAGTATCGATAAGACGACGCAGGATATCGGCACTGGTTTTTTGATTATCAAGATTATTAGAAAGATTGTTGAGTTCGGTGTCTAGTTTGTTACCGAACTCAGTTTTTAGAACATCACGCAAATGAGTACTGACATCACCCAAGCTTATCGCGTCGCAGTGCGAATGAATGAGTACACGAACAGCGTCAGCTATATTGATCTGCGAAAATGCACCAGCGGTTTGGTAGCCCTCATTGGCAAGGTGTTTCTCTAAAGATTGCCCTAAATTCTTACCCACACCCACATATTGCTGTGCGCCGAGAACTTCTACTCGTGCTTGCTCCATGGCATTGTAGGCATCGACTGCATCTTTATTGAGCGGCATACGCCGCGCATGTATTGCTGCATTATGATGTCTGATCCTTAGAGCCGCTGCATCGGCGCTGCCTCGCAGGCGAACAACCGAGTCGGAAGTTAGCTTATGGGGCGGCATAGGCAGGCGGACCTCGCCGGTTAGCGGGGTGCTAGCGCGAGTATCTGTTGCGACTGGAGTGAAGGATACAGTTGCTTCCTTTACGCCGGCTATTGCCTTAACGGTCGCAGTTGTGGCGCTCTTTAGAATCTCTGTCTTCGAGGGCCCACGGTCGGCAGCGTAAGAATATGTGTTTTTCACGGGTGGTATCCGTATAAAACTCGTTTAAAGTTCGACGGGCTATTGAAGTAGCCTTTTAGGCTACAGCCTCGACTGCCGAACCAGATATTTCTTCACCGAAGCAGCGTTGATAATATTCGGCAATAACTGGTCGCTCAGTTTCGTCACACTTGTTAAGGAATGTGGCGCGAAAAGAATAACCAATATCATCAAAAATCAAGTTGTTCTCGGCCCAGCTGATCACCGTACGTGGTGACATTACTGTAGAGATATCACCAGCTATAAATCCAGCACGGGTCAAATCTGCGACTTCGACCATATTAGATACTAACTTGCGACCCTTTGCATTATCGTAAGATTTTATCTTAGCCAGAATGATATCGCACTCGGCATCGTGCTCAAGATAGTTGAGTGTTGCTACAATATTCCAGCGGTCCATCTGACCCTGATTAATCTGTTGCGTGCCGTGATATAGACCGGTCGTATCTCCTAGGCCTACGGTGTTTGTGGTGGAGAATAGACGGAATGCTGGATGTGGATGGATGACTTTGTTCTGATCTAGAAGCGTAAGCCTTCCCTCTACTTCGAGGACGCGTTGGATTACAAACATAACATCTGGACGTCCAGCATCATATTCATCGAAAACTAAAGCCATTGGGCTTTGTAGTGCCCAGGGCAATAAACCTTCGCGGAACTCTGTGATTTGAACACCATCACGAATTACGATGGCATCTTTACCAATCAGATCAATGCGGCTGATGTGGCTGTCTAGGTTGATGCGCAAACACGGCCAATTTAAACGTGCGGCTACCTGTTCAATGTGAGTGGACTTTCCGGTGCCGTGGTACCCTTGAATAAGGACACGGCGGTTATGCGCAAAGCCTGCTAAGATCGCAAGAGTGGTGTCGTGGTCGAATCTATATGTGTTATCTATATCAGGAACATGCTTGTTGCGCTGCGTGAAGGCTGGCACCTTCATGTTTATATCCAAACCGAACACCTCACGTGCTGAAACTTCGTGGTCTGGCAGAACTGTATCCGTTTCACCCCCCGCATCTACATTACGTTTACTCATCCTAAACTCCCAAGCCAGCTATAGTTTCGGCATCGCATTATTGCGGTCTTATGGCATGCCATCGGCTAAGGAGCAATCGAACAGGAAACCGCCGAAACGCGCCAATCCATTCCTAAGTAGTGCTACTGGTGAGACTGGCGCGAAGGGTTTGGTAGGCTCCATTTATGATCTTCATGCGTCGCTCGGCCTCACGGGAGCCACCGTTGGTGTCTGGGTGATGCTGCTTTACCAAGGCCATGTAACGCCTGCGTAATGATTCCACGGTAACTGGTGCTGCTAGATCAAGTGTTTTTAGGGCTATATTTTCTGCCGCAGTGTATCCTCTGTAGAGCCAGGGTTCGTGGGCTCTTTTTTTAGAGCTTGCATCAAAATCTGTGCCAGCGCCAAGGCCTAGGGGGTCGAGGATTTTTTTACGGTACTTATAAGGCGGGGGGATTGTGCCGCCAATTTTCCAGGTGGGGCGATCCCAGGTGATCGAACTACGAATTTCGGATTCCATTTCATCGACTGCTAGGCCTGCATGGAAATTCCAACGCGCGTTATAGGCGCGGATATGTTTTAGGCAAAAATCCTGGTATTCGGTCAAACTTCGGTTTTTGGGTGCGCGAAATTTACCTTCAGCTGAGCAATTTGCCCAAGCGCATTTAGCCGTTTCGCGCCCAGAAAAAGCTTTCATTGGGGTCTGGAGCGAACCGTGGCCCGCATTTCAGTGATGGTCCATCGTACCTTCATGGATATATTATGAATAAAAATACCTGTATATCCTAGCTCTGTTTCATCGGACTATGTGTGCCTAAAAGCTAGGTTTTGTTAAAGGGTCAAATATGACGAAATATAGTGAACGAATCAGACAGAAAATTGTTGCCAAGTTTCAGCCGAATCGTTTGGATATTGTTGATGATTCCGGAAGTCATGCTGGCCATGCGGGGGCTCACTCCGATGGTGGCGGCGAAACGCATTTTAATCTTATTATTGAATCCGCAGTATTTGCAGGAAAGTCGCGGATAGAGCGCCAGCGGCTTGTTTATGCTCTGCTCGCAGACGAGCTAGAAGAGCGCGTGCATGCCCTGTCGTTAAAGCTCACAGCACCGGATGATGTCTGAACCTGCTATTTACCTGTGTAAAAATCCGGAAAACTTTTTTTGACTACAGAGCTGTTGGACGACCATGCGTGGCAGGTATTGAGTACAGGTGGTTTTAGTTGTTCTCCGAGACTTCGAGCTTTCTCAAACTGCTTGGACCTCTGTTTTGTTTGGCTTTGAAATAATGTTGTAGCCATTGGGCCAAGAATATCGACTAGGTGAACACAACCCTTAGTTCCACCTAGTAATTTACGTACTGATTTTCTGAACCCTTTCTTAAGGCTTAGTCCGATCAGTTTTCTGAAATTTGGGGTGATTGTGTGGCATATCCGGTATGGCGAATAATCTTGAATAGCTATTACATCGCTGACTTGCAGATTATCATCCACTGTGAGGCGCATCCCCATGCCATGCATGGGCTCCCCTGCTGGAACATGAATTCTCTCGGATGAGTTGACGCCATAGGTTTTGACATCTGTAATCCATCCTTCGACTTCCCATGATCCATCAGTACGTTCGAATCCTTTGCAGGTAATGGTGCGGGTATGCACGTGTTTGCGTTTTATATTTGGCGGTGGCAGGGGCATATTAAATTACTTTTCACCTGTATAGAGACTCGGGAATTCCCGCTTCAGGACATCACCGTCGGTAGCCCAAGCGTGGCATGAATTTACAAAGAATGGTTTTACAGGCTCACCGCGGCGCTCTTTTTTGGCAAAAGCTTCGTAACGAATTTCATCAAGTGTCTGGTAGGCGGTTGTCGCCATCGGTCCGAGAAGGTCGAATAAGTGGACGCAACCATTGATGCCACCTACGATTTCACGAGCTGCTCGCATAAACCCTTTACTCAAGTTCAGACCAGTCAATTTTGTGAAATTTGGTGTGATATTGGGGCATATTCGGTAAGGAGAGAAGTCTGTGACCGCGACCATGTCATGAATATTTAAATTGAGGTCTACAGTCATACGTAAGCCCATTCCATGTATGGGTTCGCCAGGTGTAATTGAGCCCCGGTCTCGGTTTTTAAATTCGTAAGTCTTAATGTCAGTCATCCAACCATCAATATCCCACCTACCGTCCTCACGTTCATAGCCTTCGCAGGTAATCGTGCGAGTATGCAGAAGTTCGCGATCTATGGTGGGAGCTGGCAGGGGCATGGTCGTCAATTGGCTTAGTTCAATTTGAAAGCGAACATATAAGGCTAGTAGCCTCGATCTACAAGGCTATGGTGCAGGCCAGATCAGACGTTTGGCATTATATCCTAGGACTACTGTATCGATTTTAATGCTATTAAGGGCCGGACTGCTCGGTCTTAGCATTGTTGCTATCATTAAAATTTGGTGGAGTTATGCGAATCAACGTTAGTTGGTTTCGGCTTCGGCGTATAACTTGAAAGCGAAAACTATGAAACAGAAACTCCTGTCCCAAATCTGGAATTGTTCGGGCTTCGTGAAGTACAAGACCGGCCACAGTAGAGGCTTTGTCGTCGGGCAAATGCCAGTCGAGCTCTCGACTCAGGTCGCGCAAAGTAACGCTACCATTAACTAGATATGAGCCGTTTTTATCCGGACGTACTCCGGCCACCGGTATATCAGTCTCATCACCAATATCCCCCACGATCTCTTCTAAGATATCTTCAAGTGTAACTACGCCGACTAAGGTTCCGTATTCATCTACCAATAAAGCAAAGTGCTCGCGCCGTTCTCGAAAGGCATTGAGCTGATCGAGTAATGTAGTGGTATCAGGAATGAACCAAGGTTTAGAGGCAACAGACATAATATCTAATATCTTTGCTTGTTCTCCAGCAGAATGGATGGCACGGAGAAGTGCTTTAGCATGAACTACGCCCACAATATTTTCCGGACGCTCGCGCCACAATGGAATTCGGGTATAAGGACTGTCGGCGATTTGCTCAATGATATCGGTTATGGGTAAATCGGCATTTACCGTTACTACCTTGCGACGATGAACCGCAACCTCTTCTACGGAAACATCGGCTAGGTCGAGCACGCTGCGTAACATGGCACGTTCATGCTTGACTTTTTCTTTGATGCTGCCGAGGCCCATTTGCAAATCAATTACACCCCGTAGCTCGGCCAATACTTGGGCCGAGCTACCCACATCGTCAGTATTCATACGCATAAGAACGAGAAACATTCGGACAATTTTTTGAATTACGAAGCTGATAGGTGTCAGTAAAAAAACAAGTACATTCATTATTGGCGCTACGGCACGGGCGAGGGCCATGGAATGGGTTAGAGCGTAGGTCTTGGGCAAGATTTCTGCGAACAGCAGGACCAATAGAGTCATGATGCCAGTTGCAATCGCAACGCCCGTATCTCCAAACAAATCGATCATCAGGCTCGTTGCCATGGCCGACGCGCCAACATTTACTAAATTATTGCCAATTAGAATTGTGCCGATGAGTTTTTCTCGGTGTGCTAATAGTCGATTGACAGTTGTTGCTCGTTTATCTCCGTCTTGCTCAAGCTGATGCATGAGCGCGCGTGATGTTGCTGTCAGCGCTGTTTCCGAACCAGAAAAAAATGCTGATGCAAAAATCATAAATAATATAATAAGAAGTGTTACTTCCATTTTCGTCTCTCAGGGTTATGAATTAAAGCGCACTAGGCTGTTAGGGTCGCGTCCAAAGTCTCACGGAGGCAGTCAGTAGGTACGTCAGTTGATAGGAAGGCCTTGCCGATCCCTCGAACTAAAACAAACGTGATGGCACCATCTTTAGTTTTTTTATCGTGGGCCATATGCATCATGAGTTTGTCGCTAGTTAGTGCGGGCCGGTATCCATTCTTAGGCAGTGTTGTCGGCAGCCCCATATTAGTAAAATGCGTGCGTACACGGTTCAGATCCATCGCTGGGCAAAGTCCCATGCGAACCGAAAGATCAAAAGCCATCACTATGCCCATAGATACACCTTCTCCGTGTAAAAGGCCTCCATCATACCCGAACTCAGCCTCAAGGGCGTGCCCGAAGGTGTGGCCTAGGTTGAGTTTTGCTCGAACACCATTTTCCTTTTCATCGGCGGCCACAATACCTGCTTTGGCGTTGCAACTAGCTATAATACACTGACGCAACGCCGCTCGGCCCATCTCAGTATTTTCCATGGCGGTTGACCCATTTTTTTCCAGCCATGCCCAAAACTCTGCGTCGCCTAGCAAAGCATATTTGGCTATTTCTGAGTACCCAGATAGTAATTCGCGTTTTTTTAACGTAAGCAATGTGCTTGTGTCAGCTAGTACAAGACGCGGTTGGTGGAATGTGCCTACAAGATTTTTCCCGGCGTTCATGTTGATGCCGGTTTTACCGCCCACAGAGCTATCGACTTGAGCTAATAGGGTTGTTGGGACTTGGATAAAATCAGCACCGCGCAACAAGATTGAAGATGCGAAGCCAGCTAAATCTCCAACAACACCACCGCCAAGGGCAACAATCATGGTGGAGCGCTCACATTTTGCAGCTAGCATTGCATCAAGAACTCGAGTTAATTGGTTAAAATTTTTACTGGCTTCCCCGGCAGGAACAATTACGTTGTTTGCCTGTATCTCTGCGGCCTGAAGATATTCGGTCAGGGAGTTAAGATACAAAGGCGCTACATTGCTATCAGTGACAATAAAGACGCGCCTTTGTTTTAAAACGGGGGCGAATAGTTCTGCAGCCTGCGGTAGCAGTCCATACCCGACATAAATGTTGTAAGACCGTTGGCCTAGGTCGACGGTGATATCTGCGTTCATTGCGGCTCGGACGCCGCAAGCGGCGCTCCCGTATATTTTTCAAGCGCTTTCAAAACTCTGAGGCAGGTGACGTTAGGTCCATCATTCGCAGTGTCAACAGTAAGATCGGCCTTTGCATAGACCGGGTACCTTTTATCTATGAGGCTCTGAAGAGTAGCTCTCGCCTCTCCTGTATTCAGAAGAGGTCGATGTTTTCGCCCCTTCGTGCGGTCACAAAGAGTATCAATATCTGCACGCAACCATACAGATATGGCATGGCTACGAATTAATTCTCGAGTTTGGTTGTTAATAAAAGCGCCGCCACCGGCCGCAAGTACTCCTGGGGCAGCTTTTAGAAGTCGTTGCATCACTCTGCGTTCGCCATCACGGAAGTAGGTTTCGCCGTATTTTTCAAATATCTCGTTTATAGAGCAGCCTGCGGCATCCTCAATTTCGACGTCTGAATCGACAAAATTGACCCCAAGACAGCGTGCTAGCCGGCGCCCAATGCTACTCTTACCTGCCCCCATAAGACCAACCATTACGACTGGACGGTCTAGGGCGCTTAGCTCGGCCATACCCCCATCTCTTGTATTAGCCGCTGCACTCATGTTGCGTCTGTCCCTCTTGAACCATTTAACTGCAAAACTTAGCCTTGTGCACCCCACTGAGTCACTGGCTGAATGGACATTATCACAGCCCTTGCGTAGTGTCGTTGATTAGGGAGTGGGCGTTCGCTCCGCTACTTTATAGATATAGATTGACGGATGTTAAAGCATGGCAAAGTACTTAATTCTCCTGGTTGTTGCAGCTATGGCCTGGGGGGTCATTTTTTTGGCTAACTCTGATATGCCGACCCCGAGTGCAAAAATTGAGAAAGTAATCCCCAATGAGCGCTTTAACTAGCGACCGCTGGCAGCGGATCCACGGATTAGTAGTTCTGGTCGCAACAACGCTAAATGGGGCATTGGTTTACGGTCAGGATGCTTTGGAACAGGCAGTACCGCCTCCCCGTCCTTTGCAAATGTTGCCGGAACAATTAACTGCTCCTACCGAAACATCTAATACGATGGCCGACATTGCGGTTGGTAGCCTAGCTGCCCCGGAACGGGACCAGATAGGCCTTGTGGATGAGCATGGCGGTGGATTTTTAGAGACCTTGTGGCAAGGTTCTGATCTTGAAACTTTACGAAAAATTCTGATCCAGTTACCTACAAGCGTAACTTCGCCTGCGCAGCGTGACCTCATGAGAAATATGTTGCTTTCGGCAGGTGGGATCTACTCGGCTGAAGACATACCAGCGAGCTCGGCATGGCTTATAGAAACTCGCATAGCTCGCCTTGCGGCGATGGGAGCATGGGACGACGCTTTGGCGATGATCGAACTGGTGCCTCCCGGAGAGATGACCGAGGCCATTCGTCGTTTGCGAGCTGATGCCTACCTTATTGCGGGTAGAATAGGTGATGCCTGTAGCGAAACACAAGCGGCCTTGCGTCAGGTGCCTGATATCTACTGGCAAAAAGTACAGATATTTTGCCATCTAGAGAAAGGCCAGGCCAGCGCAGCGGACCTTGGCCTTTTGCTTCTTCGTGAGCAGCAGCCTGGCAATACAGCCTATTTCTGGGCGGTAAATATGCTGCGTGGCAATGAGCATGAGCCACCAATATCTTTGGGTAAACCAACACCCCTGCTACTTGCGATACTTCGGGCAGTGGGTTTGCCCGCGTTGGATATGTTGATAGAGAGTGGCGACGCAACAACTGTCGGCATACTAGCAGAGATACCTCACCTTGATCACGAAAATAGTGGAGAAAAACTTACAGTCGCTGAGGCGGATGAGACGCTTCGTGATCTTGCTGAGACACGCATTCTTGCTGCTGAACAAGCAGTGGCGGTCGGCACTCTTAAATCTGAACGCTTACGTGAGCTTTACCGTGACTTTAGCATTGATGTGAAAGTAGATCTCCGGCCTGAAGAGACGAGTGCAGTTGGTGTGCGTGCTCGTGTAAGATTATTTCAGGCAGCGCTTGAACAGACGACACCAATGGCCAGGGCTGAAATAATTGCCCGCGCATTTGATATTGCTCGGGCTGATGTGGGAGGGGTGGGCTCAAGTGTGTCGATACTTAGTTTATTATATTTACCCCTACTGGAAGGTATTTCACCGACGGCAGACATGGTCTGGTTTTCTGGGACTGCGGCACGCATGTTTCTTGCTGCTAGAAAAACAAAGGCAGCTAAGCAATGGATGGCACTGGCTCAGAATATGTCCCGTATCAATCGGGAAGCGGCGAGTATTGCCTATGGACTGTGGCCTCTAGAACGTCTTCTAAGCTTAGGTGCGAAGGGTCGGTTGCCTGCTCGCGCAATGGATGACTGGGCAGCAAGAGCTTCTGAGTTAGCAGCAGTGCAAGGGCGTGAAATGTTTCTAAATTTATTCGCCGCTTTCGGAGATCCAGTCGAGATTACCGATTGGCAGCCTGTTTTGGGAGCGAGCCGGGTTATGGAGCGTGGGCCATCGGTCGCGCCTCACGTTTGGAACGGATTATCTCTTGCCGCTCAGAATCGCCGGGTCGGTGAAGCGGTGGTATTTGCCCTTATAGCGCTTGGGGATGAAGGTCCGGCATTTGCGGCGCCGGAGACATTGGCGAAGGTTGTTGAAACCTTGATGGCCGTGGGCCGTGAAGAAGACGCTCGCGCACTTGCCCTCGAGGCCGTGCTAGTATTTGGCTTATAATGATGGTCGTCAAATGACGGCACTAAAAGTTGAAATGTTTTTAGAAATGATGGCTGCTGAACGCGGAGCGTCTCCACGCACCATTGAGGCCTATAGACGGGACCTTGCTGATGTTACAGCTTTCTTCAAGGTGCGAGGCCTAGAACTCGGAGCCGCGACGGTTGAAGATGTGAGAATGTATCTAGATAAGTTGCAGCATGCGTCAATGGCACCGCGTACTGCTGCTCGCCGCCTATCGTGCTTGCGTCAGTTTTATAAATTTCTCTTCGTTGAAGGGGTACTTAAGGACGACCCAACGGTAGCGCTCGATAGCCCAAGACTAGGCCGGCCGCTACCGAAGTTTTTGACCGAGGTGGAAGTTGAAAGCCTGCTTTTGGCAGCTCGTGAAGTTGAGGGTGCTAAGGGGCAGCGTTTAACGGCGATGCTTGAGCTGTTGTATGCGACTGGTCTACGGGTTTCGGAATTGGTGTCACTACCGCTTGCCGCTATTGGAGGTAAGCCCACCATTATTGTGCGTGGTAAGGGCGGCAAAGAGCGACTTATCCCAGTTGGGCAGGCCGCACGTGAAGCGGTTGATAAATACATTGCTGTGAGGCCTCATTTTTTAACGACAAAAATAAAATCTTCTCCATGGCTTTTTCCCGCTCCAGCAAAAAAGGGACATCTGACAAGAGTGGCATTTGCTGTGATGTTAAAAGATATTGCTATTCGCGCTGGTATAGAACCTTCTCGTGTATCTCCTCACATTTTAAGGCACTCTTTTGCCACCCACTTGCTAGCGCATGGAGCAGATTTGCGAAGTTTGCAACAGATGTTGGGGCATTCGGATATTTCAACGACCCAGATTTACGCCCATGTTTTAGATGAGCGGTTGAAAAAGTTGGTGACGGAAAATCATCCACTAGCAGACCTAAAATTATAAATGCCATGCTTTTAGATGATCAAATTCGGAAATAACCTGCTGTTTAGTCCAGCCCAAAGAACGTAAGCACCTCAGTGTAAAGGATTGATTGCGTTTGGAGAATTTTTTACCGTCTTTTCCAATGAGTAGACTGTGGTGTCGGTAACTCGGTGTCGGGAGATTGAGGAGTGCTTGCAGAAGCCTATGTAAGTGGGTTGATGGAAATAAATCTTCGCCTCGAGTAACTAAAGTGACGCCCTGCAAAGCGTCGTCCCATGTACAGGCTAAATGGTAGCTAACGAGCGTATCTTTGCGCGCGAGTATGACATCACCGAATATCTCTGGGGTTGCATTGACTTCGCCGCGCAACTCGTCGGTCCACGTGAGTGCGCCAGTGCCCTTCAGCGCGACATCAGTGCGTAGACGGATGGCATTCGGCTCTCCGTTGCGAATACGACGTTTTTGTTCGGCCTTTGCTAGTTGTCGGCATGTTCCGGGATAAACCGGACCATTTGGGCCATTCATATGCTGATGGGGCGCCAATGCCGAATTCTCAATTTCACGCAAAATTTGTGCTCGAGTACAAAAGCAAGGATATAAAAGACCAAGGCGGTCTAAATCTTTAAGGGCGCTCTGGTAATCGTCGAAATGCTCTGATTGTCGGCGAACTGGTAATTCCCAGCCCAGACCTAACCAGGCTAGATCTTCATAAATAGCATCTTCAAATACGGCTTTGCACCGGCCTTTATCGGTGTCTTCTATACGTAAGAGCAGTCGGCCTTGATCTGTGGCTGCTGATGCTGCGTCCATGGCTGAGAACGCATGTCCAATGTGAAGATAGCCTGTGGGACTAGGTGCAAATCTTGTGGTGTGCGCGGGGTTGATGGATTTCATAGAACCATTATTTGATATTGTGGGTCACCAATTTATATAAATACCATATTTTGCGTTACCCTAGAGAATTGTTAAACTAGGCGAGTTAGATTGAAGAGGTGTATCTCTGTCGTGACCGTGTCTTATGAAGCGTGCCCAGCTTTAGTCCTGAATGCAGACTTTCGCCCGCTGAGCTATTTCCCATTATCTCTATGGCCGTGGCAGGATGCCATAAAAGCTGTGTTTCTGGAGCGTGTACAAGTGGTGCGGGAATATGAGCACGAGGTTCGCTCGCCTAGCTGGACTATGAAGCTGCCCAGCGTTATTTCACTCAAGAAATACACCCCCATGGAACGATCGCCTGCATTCACGAGGTTTAATGTTTTTCTGCGTGACCATTTCATGTGCCAGTATTGCTGCACGCACCATCCCACAAATGATCTAACCTTTGACCATGTGGTTCCACGTTCCAAAGGTGGGCGCACCATATGGCAGAATGTTGTAACCGCATGCTCTCATTGCAATCTGATGAAGGGCAACCGTTTACCTCATGAGGTGGGAATGCATCCCAAGCATAGGCCAACTCAACCTAACTCCCGGCAATTACAGGAGGTGGGGCGGCGTTTTCCCCCGAACTATTTGCACGGGGGGTGGAGAGACTATTTGTATTGGGATACTGAGCTCGATCCTTGGTGAGTTAAGGCTCTAGCCTTTCGCGCCGAAGTGAGAAGCAAATAGGGCGACGCTTAAATTAATTTGCGAGTTGATGAAATTACTCCGTCGTCATCACTGTAGACCCAGCCGCCTGGCACGAACGTGGCATTGCCAAAAGTTATTGGTATGTTTATGTCGCCCGCGCCAGCCTTGCTGCTTCGCTGCGGGTTTGAGCCGATAGCCTTGATTCCAACATTGAGCCC
>PASS01000023.1 GCA_002712165.1 Fidelibacterota bacterium | reverse complement strand
ATTAATATGTACTGTTATAATAATAATAATATAATTATAAGGGATCTAAATTATATAAATACACGTAATTCTATAACACATTCTTATATTGATATTTTCCTTGATGGAAGTCAAATTTATGATCCATGTAAGAATAGGGTTCCTAATACAATTGAAAACTTTAATAAATTAATCAATGAAATACATACAACTAATAAATTACCATTATATAAATTAAATAAAACATATACCTATTCTACTTCCGAAGTTCACGGTATCTCTAATTATGATGAAGTATCAAATAGAATAATTAATAGATTAACTGATTATATCGAAGGTACAGATATTATTGAATTTGATGAATTATTTGTAGACCTGGCCAATGAAGAACAATGGGAAATAACCTTCTCAGAACTAAATAATAAGATTAAAGAATATATATCAAATATCATATCATTTATAAGTAACAGTGAACATATTAGTAAGAAAAATATGGACAATATTAATATAGATAATCGATCTATTAGTAAAAATCAAATTATGGTTAATCTACATAAGAAGTTACTTATACTTTGTTTTGGATCAAATGAAGCTAATAAAGAAATTAAAGGTACGAGTAAAGAATCTATTGATGAATTATTACCATTAGATTCCCATACTATATATAATATAATTAATGAGATAACAACCATTATATCTAGACTTAAGAATAATGGAAACCGTATTAAGCATGGTTGTATTTTTCATGACTATATACCAAAACAATGGAAATTATCAGATACAAATATAGATTCATTAAAACAATTTATCAATACCAATGAATTCCTATTACATAATTCTATATTTATAAGGACAAAAGAGGAATCTATGGGATTTAATCAATATTATGAATATGATTATCAAAGTGAATATTTTAATAATCTATATAACCATATTAATAGTAAAACTAAACAAATAAACAAATTAACAGGTGATAATAAAAGTAAATTTACAAGAAATTATAGTAATATATTATCTAGGTATATACTCATCCAATATATACATTCAATGGTTAATTATGTACATAGTTTAGAAGAAAAAATAGATAATTCAGATGATGATGCAAATGAACTATTCTTACAACTTCAAGCAAAATATAATGTATCCATAAATGATGAACTTATTAATATATCTAATTTTATAGTTGATATTATAGTCCATATTATTAGTGAGTTTTTTGACTCGAGATGGATTATATCCTTAGAATATAAAAATAATCTACAAGAAAAGATAGGACAACAAAAAGAAAAAGAAAAGCAAAGATTAATAACTAAATTAGATCTAATGGATAGAGATAAACGTGGAGTTTCAACACAATTACAATCTATGGGATTTAATAATTACTATAAATCATCTGAAATAGAAAATCAACAATTAATTGATAGTGAATTATTTGCAACTAGTATTGAAAAAGAAAGAATAGATTTATTAATTGCACAAGGAATAGGTGAAGAAATTGTTAGTGAAGACGTTCAAATGGATGATTTAACTGGTAAAGATATATCCGATGAAGGATATGATCAAGGTGAAGATGCATCCCGTGATGATCTATTTCAAGATGAAGGTGTTGATTCAATGTGAATTTTATAAAATCCCACAAATTATTAATATATATTAATATATAGAATAATACTTATATTAATACTATTATGTATCACAATAATTATTTGTTCATCAAACCATATAGATACATTTACTATAGATGATATGAAATTTATACCTTGCAGTGATGATGACTTATATAAACATGATGATAATGAATCTATTAACATATTTAAACATAATAATAAACAAATAATAGATGATGGGAATCGAATACACCCAATGAATCATTATAATATATCTATGCATGAAGGTACACGTTATAATAAAAAATCAAATGGATTATTCTCTGAATTATATGATAATATACATGAAGATAATAGTAATGTATTTAGTTTTCCACTATGTAATGCATCCAATAATTATGAGTTTAATAAATCATATTCAGGACTATTTAATAGGGTTCTAACGAAACCAGATCCTAATGAAGATAATCTAAATGCATTACTACCAGTTGATCCAGTGAATCCCTATGAATACCTTAATAAATCAAATGAATATAGACATCCAGGATATATAGAGAATCAAATAATATATGATAATATTAATATAGATAAAATTCTATCAGATAGGCGTAGTCATTTAAATTCTTTTAAATCAAGGGGACTGCAATATAGTGATGGTAAATATAATATACAATACCCATATAACTTTTCAACATGTGATGACATTAATTATAATAATAAATTCTTCCCTTGTAAAAAGTATGGAATGTATAATAATATCAATGCATCGAACAAATTAGCAACAGATGATGAGAAACATAAATATACATGTTGTTTAGGATAGATTCGATAAATGATCTAATAATTGAATATATTTCATTCTTTTAGTATTCTCTTTCCTGAAAATATGATAATCACTAGAATTTAGAGTTAATGTATAGCTATTATTTATATACATTGATATATATCTATTATATTTTGCAATAATGATACCATACTTATATACTTTTAAATTACTCTTTTTAACTAGTATAACCTTATCATATTTATTAATTTGTTGATAATTTAATAATATTGTATCTTTGAGAATTTTATTCTTATCAATATACTTCATTAGAATATTTGTTTTCTTTTTATTTGATAACTTAGATTGTTCTGTAATTATACTTAGTATGTCCATTATTCTATAAAAATAAAAAAAATTATATAATAAACATGATAACTGATATTAATAGAATTAATAAAGAATTAAATGGCTTTGAAGAAGTTGAATCAGTATATGATATACATAGCAATGCATATGTTAAGTATTTAACTCTAAAGGATAATAGAGAAGCATTCTATTTAGGCGGTGTATATCTAAAAATGGGTGATAACAAAATATATCTATATAATGGCGGAAATACATGGTGTATACCACTCTTTTATAAACGCAAGAATGGTTCTATCTATTATAGGACGCGATTATTTATAAAAGATAACCGTATTAATAATGTAATAGATGCAAGTGAACTGCAAAGTACTATAGATAAACAACAGGATATTATAAATAAATTATTATTGAAAAAACATAGTATTTAATATAAATAAATTATTATTAAAAAAATATAATATCTAATATAGTAATAAATGCCTAAAGTATGGAATACTAAAAAATCAGCTGAAAGTTTAGAATTAAAGCGGAAGTCATTAGAAATTGATAAAATGAAAAATATGGATCAATTAGATGTAATTGAAAGAAGAAATCAAGTACAACCTACATCAACATCCTTTTCAAAAGTAATTATTATTATTGTTGTATTGATTTGTATATCTATTACTGTATGGTATTTCTGGGATAATATTTCTGGTTTTTTTAAAGAGTTATTAGAATCAACAGAAGATAGTAGTGATTCAAATACAGATACAAGTAGACAAAGAGAGAGTCCAGGTAGACGTACACCTGGTACAACACCTGGTACATCTGGTACAACACGTCCTAGACAATCTATAGCTCAGTCAGAACAAGCGCGATCAACAGAAAGTAGTCCTAATATTCCTACTCTACCCAATATGCAGGCACATACTATTTGTAACATAAATGATTCGAATGTTATATTACAATTACCTAATGATGATATAGGTATACATACCTATAATTATACACGTAATGTTAATGATGAACAATTATGCAATGCTATTAATGATGTAAATGATATAACTAATATAGATTTAGCAGCATTGTGGAATAAAATATATGAATCAGCAGCTAGAATAACTTCAAGTCTAATCACATATAAATCCACTTATGGTGATAAGTGGTTAGATGGAGATAATTTTGATGAATACATACAGACTTTAGAAATAGAAAAGGAGCGTCTTAATAATATTCGAAATGATATTAATACATACATTGCTTTATGTGATAGATATATTAATCATTATGAAAGCTCCCTTAATATGTGTATTTATTATAAGGATGATTGTTGGGAAAAGGGTAATAAACCTGATTCAATTAAAAGTTATATGAATATATTAAATAATGAAAATCAATATTGTAATTCAGGGGAGTTAATTGATGAATTATATAATATAGGAAATTATAAGGTTCCTGAATTATCTATGTATGGGGATGTAAATTTCTCTAAACAACCACCATATGAACTTAATCTAGAAAGTATAACTCAAAATGTATTAGAGAATACAAAAATATGTGGAATATTTGATGATAAGGTTCTCGGAGGGGGTGGTATTAGGGCATTGTTCGCGTCGTGGGGATTAAGCGGAGATGCGGGTGTAGAGAGATTAAAGAGTAAATTAGATACATTTAAGAATTGTTGGTTACAGCATAAACATTTAATTTTTAATATCAAAGTATATAATCAATTTTCTGAAGCTGCTAATATTGAATTTATTAATGTAAATCCTGGGAAAGGATATACTATAGAATCATTTAGAAATGGTGATTTTTCTATACCTGCTAATTTAGGCACTCCCATTAATGCTCAATTTGAAATAGAAACACAACCACAACAAGCTAGTTTTAACTTTACTGATGTTGAAAATGAACCATTTAAAGGTCTGTTAATAGACGCATATAAATGTCTAATATTTCAACTCCCAGCATATAAAAGATACATAACTGCTAAAAAGAGTGAAGTATATGTTTATGATTTACACGATAATGATATAATTACACGTTTAAAGGATTACTATATCAACGCTGATAAAGATGACTTAAGGACCATTAATGAATATAATTCACAATTTAAACCTAATTTTGATATAAGTGATATAAAAGATAGTAATAGTATAGACTTTTCGAATGGAGATAATAATCCAATCCCTTTAAAGTATACTAGTAAATCAAATAGAAATAGTAAAATATTATTAATATATCAGAGAATACTACATGAGGTTAGAAGTTTTGAAAAAGGAGAGGAAGTGGTCGAAGGGTTTACTATTGGATCATCAAATAAACCAACTGCAAAGTATCTTGAAAACTTATTACAAGAATACAAAGGTAATTATACAATTAATAGTGACCGTCAAGTTCTGAGAATGGACGATTTTAAGAAATTGGAGGATCTTGCTAAACAATATATTGATCATGAGAAAAATAATAATCAATGTGAGGTACAGTTAATAGATGATAAATATATGAAACACTATGGTAATGAAGATTATGATCTTCATGGGACAATTTCTAAATTTAAAGATAGGTCTGATTGGATGAATGGTAGAGAAAATGATCCGGCGCGGCCCGGGGTGGAGGGGAAGTGGGGTAAACGTGTTTCCAAATCCTCTGGTGTATCTCAGGTATTAAATCAAAATCACGCCGACGCGTCTGACGGGAGAGCTATAAATATTGATGTTCCGGATAACGAGTTAATGAATATGTGGGGAGACCAATGGAATACGCAAGATGGCGCAGCACTTCGATTTAGAGGGCGTTGTAAAAATATAGATATCCTAGATGCCGGCACAGAAGCGTTGATAGCGGACCATCCCATTTATAGATGGGTAAGTAATAAGGCTGATTGCAATACCCAATTTACTATTAAGCATAACGAGGATAATTTTAATGATTGGACGGAAACCATAGAAAAAATGGAAGATACCTTGAATCCCCCCCAGAAAACCTCGAATAACTATAGTATGAGGGTTAATAAATATAATATGTTGAATAACGGGGGGGGGGCCGCGGGAGGTGTGGAAGTTGCTCAACATCTGCACAACCAGACGGCTAATAATTGGAGTGATTACGATAGACCAAAGCCGGGAGTAGATCTATGGTCAGAGCCAGCCAGCTGGGGAAATATGGATGTACATAGTACTTGTAGTATAGTACCATCTACTAAGGAATGGACATATAATACATTTACGGAAGATCTACAAGACGATCCTGCATATATAAGCATTGTTGATGAAAAAGATGATGGTAATTACAATAGTTCTTATATTGAACAACGAAATTATATTGTTACTACTATTAGCAAACTTAATGAATTTATTACAGGGACGAGATTTAATTCATCAAACTTCCATCAAAACTATAAATTATTAGCGGAATCTATATATGAAAATCTTATAAATAACTATGCACAGCTTTTAATAGATGAATGTACATTACCCAACAGATTGGAGCATGACGACGCAGGCGAGTCGCATGAGTCCGAGCCCGCAGGCATGCTGCAGGAGTCCGAGACCGCACGCGAGTTCATGCTGGAGGTGAAGGGAGCGCCGTCGTCACTGGTCGTCACCAATCATAATCTGAAACTGCAGGCCTCGACGCTGGAGCAGCTCGTGGAGCAAGCTCGAGACGACCTCAAGGGAAAAGACGGCGTCACCGACTTCGAGGACGCCGAGGTGCTCATGTACGACGAGGACTTTGAGGATTGGATCCTGCTGAAGAAGCTCGAGGATCTGCCGGACAATGGCAAGGTGCAGTTCTGGCCAAGGAACATCCCCCGCCCGTCGCCGACCCCTGAAGAAGAGTTTAAAGAGGCCCAGGAGGCGGCCGCCACCCGCCGTTATAATTTCTTATCTTACAAAAATAGTATAACCAATATAAGAGTTGAACTTCTAAATAAATCATGCGAGAGAATATTACAAAATGGCGAATGGAATTTATTAAATTACTTAGGATATAAAGATGCTAGATGGAATATGGAATACTGGAGTATGAAGGGTATATGGGAAACAGCCTTTAAAAAACATTTAACCAATTTGCATAAAGCTTTACAGGAAATACCTGAGGGGTTAATTAATCAAAAAAAACAAGTCGACAAGGCGCTGAATAAAAATGGACGACTTCAAGGTGATCATCCCCTTAAATCGCGCTTTTATAATGATATTTATGCAAATAATGAGTTAAGTGGTGAATTATTATCTAACACAGGTTTTACGGATACGGTAAACCTCGAAGGAAAACAAACCGCGATTTTCCTCCCCTCCAACCTTGTCGATGAGGATCAGCCCCAAGGATCTGGTTTTTATGTCTCGGATCCATTTCAAAAATTATGGAATATATTAATAGAAACTATAGACCCAAATAACAACCATTATATAAATATGAGCACATATGAATTAATAAATAAAACATTTAAAATCATACCAAAATCAGAAACGGAAGTTAATGAATTAAAAAAAGTAAATGATAATATAAAAAACTTCTATAATCGATGGTTCCACGGTAATAGTTCTAGTTGTACAAGTAAGGACTACGATATCAATTCTAAATTAAAGAGTAAATTACTAGAATTATATGACGGGGGGAAAAATATATCTCCTGAAGTTTCTAATAGAGAAATTCAAAAAATTATTCATACTAGAATTAAGGAAAAAATACCACATGTAGGGGAAACTTATAACTATATTATTAAATTTGCATTAGATAGTAGTTTAGGTTTTTTTGAAGATGTTGTTTTTAGAAGACTAGATTTTAAGATAACTGGTAACTTAATCGACGAAGAAACGAAAAAACCGAAAACCATTATATATAAAGCATATGGCTCCGGACAAGATATACTAAGAGGTGATACAGAGGTTTTTGTAGACAATTATAAACTAGAAAGGGGGGTAACCTATCATATTAAAATAACAAGTGAAAAATATATAGGTATACCACAAGTATTGGGTGTAAAATGGCAGACGTTGGAGCGAAAAGGTGTAAAAAAACAATTGAAACCTGGTTTAAGCGACGAAGTATATGTGGATGACGATGACGACGACAACGATCAACGTGGCGGGGGGCAAGGCCTGATAGGCGAGGGCCCGCTTGGCTGGGGCGTCGCTCCGACCCTTGGCGCCATTTTTACAGGAGAGAAAGAAATGTCTTGTTCAAAAATAGTTTTTAATTTTATTAATGTTTCATATTATGGTATAGAAGACATAGAAAATAATAATACTACAGTGAATTTTATGAAAATATATGATGAACAGTGGAACACCGTAACGGATGGCTGCTCGCTAGGTAGCAGAGTAAGTAAAATAGAAGAAAAATGGGGTAATGCAATTGTACCAGTAAAGTATATAACTGCATTTGAAGAAGAACCACTAAGATATGATAATGATAGAGACGATCATTATTATACATACACTGTACATCATAATAACGTAAATGGAATTACAGGAAATATAGAAGACCCGAAGCTCAAAAATTTGATGCAACTAGAAGTATATAATAAAGATAAAAAGGGGTGGAGGATTTGGGATAATGATGGATTCTATATATTTTTACCAAGTAAAAATGCAATTTTAAGTAATAAGAAAAATGATATACTCACAGAAGATAAATTATATAATCAATATTGTAATCCATGCGATGAATGCTATATTACTATTACTATTTTTCTGTCTGATGAATCACAGAGTAGTTTTATGAATATGGAAAGTGATTGTGGAAAGGGTGGTAAAGATAATGTATCTGGTACACATAATAATATAATAATTAAATTAAAAGGTAAACCGGTTAATGGTGGTGAGCGGAAGGAATTTGGGCCATTTATACTATCAGGGCAAAGTGATTGGAGTGATGATGGTAAAAGTTATATAAAGAAATTTAAAGTAAATGAAAGTATTTCGGTTGAATCAGTTTCGGGCCTAACTTTATCAGGATTAAATACACGTAAGTGTAGTGAATTAAAATATGAAAGAATAGACATAAATGACGGCAATAAAACCATGACCCACATGGGCCCGGGGAAGCTAGAACTTGAAGATGATCGTACAGAAGGGGCTATAACATCAGAGGTAAGCTTAAAAAGAGTAGGTGAAGAAAATCGACAGTATTTATGGAATGATGAAAATGAGTTTGGAACGTCTAAAAGTTGGGGTAAAATAGAAAGAAAACATGACGGAAAATTATGGATTGAATTAAGGGATACATATTCTGGAAACGTATACACTAGATTACCTATTGATAATAACCTTTTGAACAGTTTAATTGGAGAATATAAAACTGCACAAGATATATCAGAACATATTGAAGGTTTAAGTAATGATAGAATAAATAGAATACTAGTAGATATGGGATTAGGGCATCTAATAAATAAAACTACACATTTAATTAGTATTAAAACAAGTAATATGTATACAACTTTTAGAGTTGATTGTATATGGGATAATAATAAAGAAGATATAAGTGGATTATTTTCAATTCATACAATGCAAAATAGAATAGATATAAATATAGCTGAAAAGGATGTTGGTGAAGATGATAAGTATGCAGGTGGTTCACTAATAATAGATAACTTATTTAATAATGACAATAGATCAAATCATACTATGAATTTAAAATATACAATAGATCATTCCTTCTTTGAAAGGTTAAAAGGGGAGAATGCAGGTAAACTATATCTTTCATATAAATCATATAATAAATCATTAAATATGAATATTAAGAATAGTTCTGATTGTGAAGCATCTATACAAAACCAGAAGAACCTTCAACCACATATTAATTGGGAGAATTCAAATGCGGAATATATATCAACACATTTACAAATAGAACAAGTTAAATCTGTAAAAGAAGTCCTAGATTCACTACAAAGACAGATAGACAGTTCTTTATTGAATTATATAAAACCAATTGAACAAATAAATGATAATATTGGGAAAATAAATAAGAGGAAATGGATCGACGGAGCCTGCAAAGTAGGTGCTTTTGGTTTAGGGATGGTTGCATCGGGTCCCCATATTAGTACAGGCCTTGGAGAGCTATGTGATATTGTAAAAAGTAGTATCGGGACATTAGATCCAAATACTGGTAAAATTCAAGGAGGGGCTGGAGTATATGAAACAGCTGATAGGTTACTATCCGGACTAGAATCTAAGATAGAAGAATCTACATTATCAAGTGCTATGCAGGATACCTTTATAATAGAGAACTTCATAACTGAACAAAATATAACAACTGAAGAAATGATTAATGAAACTAATAGCTTAAGTTTCGATTATTTAAATGATAATGATGATATACCTATATCAACTGTTTCAAAAGTTTTAAGAGATAGATGGCAATGTGCTCTAAATAAAATTCCTGCATTATGTGGGATACCAGTTGGTACTCTTGTTATTGCTAAATTTCATGAATATGATGGAAAGACATTCTCTTATAATAATATGTGGAAGTTAGGAAGGATTTTGAAAATAAATGGATATGGTCCTAATCATAATGTTCTATCATATCAAGTTGAACCAATAGATACGGAGAATAATAGAATACGAACACAGAATATCAATGCATTATCAAATGAGTTTGATAGAGTATATGATAATAATGGAGATAGATCCAAGGCAATGAATCCGAATACTCTACAACATTGGGGGAAAAATATATTGAATGGATTAGAAGAAGGAAGGTCAGTAATAAATATACATTTAGCACCTATATGTACCACTAATTCAAATACCGTAGGAGATGTTAATGATTTAACTAATCCATGTGTTGGTAATGATATAGATAGAAGGCCGATCAATTCATTACAAACATCTAATATGGATGAATTAAAGGGATGGTATTCAAAACAACATCAACTAAATGGTTGTAATGATAATAATGATGAAATTAAATGTAAGAATGATTATGTATTATTGAGAAGTTGGGCAGAACAAACTGGTGAAAATTATAATATATGTACTAGTCAAAGTGAAAATTGTAATAAATATGTAGAATTCCCTACGGTTAGTTTACCTAATGGAGAATCAGATATCGATTTACGGAACACTCAAAATTATGATGAACGTGTTACAAGTATTCGTGAACAACTTCCTGGCTTAAAATATATAATAGAAAATGAAGAAGGACCAGCATCATCTCAGCTCTTTGAAATAAGTGGACTTTTTAATAGAGGAGAGAATGGTTAATTTGGTAGATATTCATTAATAGATAATATTATTTTACAATTTATTTTATTTAGATTATATTCTTTGTAATATAACTAGTAATAGAACTAGTAATATAACCTAACATAAACATAGAAATACCACATTTATATATATATTTATTAGGTATTCGTACATAAGGTACTAATATTTTAATATTATTAATTATTTTTAAACGTATCTTTTCATTATCTATATAGTAATATTCTATATTCCCTCTACATAGTGGACACTTTAGCATATTTTTTTTAATTAATTCATTAAAACAGTTAGTGCATAATTTATGATTACATAATAACCTTACATCATCATTAAAATTATTAAAACATATAGGACATTCCATATAATTATATAATAATAATAATATAATAATAATATAATTTGAATATATTTACTTAAATCAATAAACACATATTAATGGATTATTGTAGATTTATAAAAAGTAATGGGAGTGTAATATACAAAGATATTGATATTAGGAATATACATAAACCATATGGAAATGATAACTTAGTTAATTATAATGATTATAATAAGTTTGAAATAGAACACATAGATAGTAATACAATATTAATAGATAATAGAATATCAACAAATATTAAATTTTATATAAATCATAGTAAAGATATATTCCTAGAATGGAAGAAAACAAAGACAGGTGAATGGGATTGGTTTAAGGTGGATGATATAAATAAACAATCTATAATTACAATAGATAAATATATAGAAGGTATTAATACTATAAGTAAATTACCATCAAAACAGTTAATCGTTGATGCTGTTTATAAATGTTTAAATAATAAATATTCAAATCACCATATTCATATAATAATTAAAAACATAGAAGAAAGTTATCAAAGATCTATAGTAGAGATTAAAGAGTTAAATAACTACATAAATTATAGTTAGAGATATTACATGTATTAAGTTGTTAACCTTTCCCATTCCATATACTTATTAAATTCGGGGCAATACCATTTTGCGATATTATTATCAAGTGAATCTAAGTAATATATATATTTACCCTTCTTTATAGATGGTATAGTATTATTAGTATAAAGGAATGTATATTCTTTGTTATCAAATATCCATGTACCATTTTTAATAAATATATCATAATCATTATCCTTACCTAGAATTTTCCACCCCCCTTCTAAATCAATAAATACTACATGATTAATATTATTATTTGAACTATTAATTATTATTCTATCCATATTATATAAACCTAAATAGAATAACTCATGTATATCATTATGTAATATATTATATATTATAATTATAATAATTAGTATCAGGCTAATATATATCATATATAATATATAATAGATTATATACTTGGTATATATTCCCAATTTAATTCATTACATATATTTTTCCATATAGTATCTTGTTGTTGGAGCTTTTCTCTACTTTTTAGTAATGGAAAATATATTAATAGATCATCAAATTCAAGTAGTTCACAAAACTTATGTAACACATAGGAATAAGATAAAAAGTTTTTACGTGTTTCTGGACAATGCTTCATAAATGGATTTTGTATTTCTTTAAACATATGTCTAAGTATATCTTCATGTTTAGGATATAACATTGGAGCACGTTTACCACTTATAATACTAATAATAGATGGAATATGTTCATAATATTTATTGTATTTTAATTTTTTAAGTATATCTCTTATTAATTTATAATTAATATCTTTAATATCAATATGTTTATATTTTTTTAATTCTTTTAAAACGGATTTATATACTTCAGGTGGTATTTCACTAGTTTCTTTTGCTTGAAATTGTGCTAACCATTCATTAAAATGGTTAATCCTTTTATAAGCAAAATAACTTACTTCACGTGGTACATCCTTATATGTATTATTATCGGTATTTATTAGTATATCATCCACATATCCACACTTTGTGCATAATAATTCACTATTAAACTTATTCATAAATATTTTACAGTTACAATTCGGGCATAGATATAGTGTTTCATCATTATATGGGTTTATAAAATTATCATCTATATTTTCTAAATATAGGTTAATATAATTATCATCCATACTATCATTAACTATTTTTGAAGCACTTTCATCATCATTACCTTCACCTCCATTTTCTTCACTTGAGTCTAATTTAAAAAAATTTAATATACTTTTTGGGTTTACATTACTATTAGGATTTATAATAGTTTTTTTATTATTTTTAGTATCTTCTAATTTATTTTTGTAATAATTATTTAATATATCCCCATTATCAAAATAGTAATTATATTCATTATCTTTTGAACAATTACTAATTAATCCTTTAAGAACATCTATCCTTTTATACATTTCTATTAATTTTGAATTTGTATATTTGTTATGTTTAATATTATTATCGATTTCATTTAATTCATTTAAATACTTTGTATAGTTATATTCATTATCATTAAATTCCTTGTATTTTTGATCATGTATAACATCTATTGTTAACCTTTTATCACTATGACATTTTTTAAGTGGTTTATCTTTTATTGACATTATATACTTAATATGGCTATAAACTTTATATTATTTATTTAATAATATAATATATATATATATACATGAAAATAGGGTTCATTGTTGGAAGAACAGATGAAGAATACTTTGATTCTGATAATTTACATCAATATACACCTAAAAAATATTTAATAGATGGTAAATATTTAATGGTTGATGTAGCAATAGCTATTACTGTGAAAATAAAATATCCAGAATTAAAAGTAGATATAATACTACCAAATGAAGTAAGTGTATCTAGATTAAAGAAAAATTACGTTAACTTCCCTATTGGATATGATATTATTAACGCAAATTTAGAAGATCCATATATTAGAAAATTTTCAAACAGGAAAGGAATTAAGAAATTGGAAAACATTTTTAAAAATAAATCATGTAATATATTCCCTCCTTATGAACACCTTAATTTTATTTGGAATAAAGATAAATATATAAACCATATGATTCACCGAAAAATACCAATAACCCCATCTATTATATTAAATAATACAAATAAAAGTCAATTACAAAAGATTATAGATAAGAAATGGAAGAAGTTTATTATAAAACCTATAGGAGCTACAAGTAAGGAAGGATTTGAATTATTTAATGATAGATCACTAACAAATAACAAAATTATTGAATACTTTGATAAACATAACCATTACAATAAGTTTATAGTTCAAGAGTATATATCCGGATTTACAAAATATGGTGAGATTAGAATTTATTGGATTAATAATGAATATTCCTACGCTGTTAATACTAGGGATATTGGATCAGAATATAATATGGTAGTTAATCCAGTTAAGGATATTAATCGGTTAAATATATGTAAAGATATAGGTACAAAAGTTATCAATAGTATTCCTAAAATAAAGATTAATGGGCATTTTGTTAAACCTGTAATGAATCGAACAGATTTTACATGTTGTTTAAATAATTCAAAAATATCAACATATAAATATTATCTTAATGAAATAGAACATCAAGATGCTGGTACATTTACTAATATTCCATTTCATGATGAAATAAAATATCCAATAGTACCTATATTAGCTGATACATTTGTAAAAAAAGCATATGAATTAAAGGGCCTTGGATTTTAACTACTATTATATTCTATTAATAAATTAGTTACTTAACTAATTAAGTGCATATATAAATATATAATGGATTCATTATGGTTTACTAAGTTTAAGAATCATAATAAGAGAGATAACTTATCAATGGATTTATTATTAAAATTAGATATTCATTTATCAGTACATATTATTGAATTATTAAAAAACATTATAGAGTTTAAGTTAGATGCAGGTAATAAGTTATCGATTATTACCTATACACCAACTATTAAATCTATAACAAATGAAGAATTTATTATATGGTTACAATATGACTCTATTAAGGATATATATAATGTTTTTAATAAATTAAAGGATAATAATTGTGATGAATGTTATCACTTTATAAATTATTATAATGAGGAATATATTGATTTAATTCAAAACTATATATCCTCTAAAGGTGATATCTATAATTTACTGAATTCAATTGAGCTTTATTTATTATATAATAAATAATATATCTAATATATTATTATGTATCTTATACCTTTATTATTTATATTATCTATATTAATAGGATATATAACACAATTGACTATTGAACTATATAGTATGACTATAATATTAACATGTACAATATATAAGTATATATTAACGAAAAATATCGATTATTTATATTTTATTATATTCATATTTATATTATATACAATAATAAGATCAAGTAGAAGTATATATGAATCGTTAAATATTGCAGGACCCGCCGCAACCGCCGTAACCGCCGCAACCGCCCCCACCCAAGCCTCGCCGTCATCCTCTCGCATGCCTTCGAAAGACGTCGACGGGAACAGCCGCACCGTCCGTCGCATGAACGGAGCTATTGGAGGAACTCAAGCCTCGCCGTCACCCCCTCACACGTCTTCGAATGGGGGTGTCGAAAGCCGCGCCGAAAGCCGCACCGTCCGTCGCACGAACGGAGCTATTGGAGGAACTCACGCCTCGCCGTCATTTTTTCACACGCCTCCGCAAACGAACGCTCCAGCCGGGTCCACCTCCACCTCCACCTCCACCATGAAGAAGGTAAAAACAATAACAGAAATTACTGATTATATGAAGACAAAACTAAATGGATATGAAGATATTAATAAAATTGATTTAGAATATAGTAATATTTATGCATTTAATATATTAAATAGTATTGTTTTATATCTGAAATTATTAAAATATAAGACAAAAGAAGAAGATATTAATGTAAATATAAACACATCAAATAAAGAAAAAGGTTCAATAGACAATTCCAATGGGACAAAGAACCCAATAGGTGCCTCGGCGGCGGAGGCTAGAGAAGATTTTACTGTAGGTATTAGTGATAATACCAATAATACCAATAATACCAATAATACCTTAATAGAAGAAGCTATTAATAACATTAATACTAGTAATCAATTTAATACATCTAGAAAAATGATAAATGATTATTTAAATAAAGGTATTATGGTTAATTTAGACTTCATTAGTACATTTATCTTGGACAACTTAAATAAGATAACAAAGGAAATTATTCAAGTAAGTGGAAAATAATCTACTCAACCAGAATAAATTGTGACATTACTATAAAGTATGTATATATATTATGATTTAAAGGTTATAATACTAAATATAATAAATGTCTACCCCAATTTTACAATTAGTTAATAGGACCATTAATAAAGCATTTCAAATATCATCTAAATCCCATAAACAGTTAAATGTACCTATCATTTCTAATATATTAAAGCCAAATAATGAAATTAAGATAAATTATAATGTAAAATTAAGTGATAATTCCTTTCAAAACTTTTCTGCATATAGAATACAACACGAAAATATATTTGGACCATATAAAGGAGGTATAAGATATCATCCAGATGTTGAAATAGATGAAGTCAATGCATTATCACAATGGATGACCTATAAATGTGCATTACAAGATATTCCATTTGGAGGAGCTAAAGGGGGTATTTCTATTAATCCATATAATTATTCAGATTTAGACCTAGAGATAATATCAAGAGGATTTATTAGAAATATAAATAAATATATAGGTCCTACTATAGATATACCTGCACCAGATGTAGGTACAAATAGCCGTATTATGGATTGGATGGCGGATGAATATAATATAATAAATGGTAATAATAATGTATTATCATCATTTACAGGGAAATCAGTTATTAATGGTGGATGTCATAGTAGAGAAGAAGCTACTGGTAAAGGAGTAGCATTATGTATTCTACAATGGGCAAAAACAAAAAATATATCATTAGAAGGAAAGACATATATATTACAAGGATTAGGTAATGTAGGTTATCATGCTGCTAGGATATTATCCACATATGGAATGGTTCTCATAGGTATAGGGAATGCTAGTGGTTATCGTATAAATACGGATGGATTTAATATCTATAAAATAAATGAACATTTTGAAAAGAATGGTGATAATTTAGAAGATTATAATGTTGGTGATATGATAAGTAAGAAAGATTTTTTTTCAATAGATTGTGATATTATAATTCCAGCAGCTCTTGAATTACAAATATGCGAAGAAGAAGCTACTGATATAAAAGCATCATTAATAGTTGAAGCGGCTAATGGACCTACTGATGAGATCGCAGAAGATATTCTTTTAGAAAAAGGTATTGATATTATACCTGATATTTTAGCAAATTCAGGTGGAGTAATAGTTAGCTATTATGAATGGTTACAGAATAAGAATAATTATTACTTTAATAAAGAACACATAGACGGTATACTAGATAAACATATCACAGATAAATATATAGAAATGAATGAATTAATGAAAGAATTAAATACTTCAATGCGTACAACTTGTTATTATTACGCATTAAAAAAATTAGAAAATGCATATATAAATAAATTTAATTTGAAGTAACATATATTTAAAGTTACAGACACCAAACCATAATATGGATCCAAAGGATATAAATAAGACAAATTTTTGTAATAAAGATATAGATAATATAATTTCAAATGAATTAAAAGAATATATATTAAATGATTTAAAATTAAGAACTAATTTAGATATTAGATCAAGATATGCAAAAATATATAATAAACATTATAATCATAATTTTAAGAACCCGCATTTAATATGTTTAAAAACACATGGAAGCCCTTATTATCTATATTGTACAAAAATTAACAATGTAAATTATGCATTATTAATTGATAAAAAGGTAAAAAAAGGTTATGACTATCCTAAGATGTTTTTAGTTCAATATAGATTTGATAATATATTATTTAATGGTACGTTATTTGAAACTGAATTAATAAGGACTAATACAAATGAGTGGTTCCTATTAATTGGTGATATTTATTATTTTAACAATGCATTATTGAATGAAAGTATTATAGATAGAGTTAACATAATACATGATATACTTAATACAAAATATATAAATGATTCATTTAGTAATATATGTTCTATTCAAGTTAAAAGATACTTTACATCAAATGATAAAGATTATATATTCAATACATTTATACCTGCATTAAACTATACAATACGTGGTATATATATAATACCATTAAATCCAAACTATTCCAATATATTATACTTCTTCACGGATGATGATTTAAAGGATACAAAATCATTGAAATCAACCTATAACTTTAAAGTAATTAAAACCACAAAACCAGAAGTTTATGAGTTATATATTAATTCAAATAATAATATTACAAAGATAGGATATGCTTATATTCAAAATATAGAGAAAAGTAAAACATTAGTAGAATTATTTAAAGCTAATACGGAAGTTATTATGAAGTGTAAATACAATACCTATTTTAATAAATGGGAACCAATATCAACTACTAATGAATTAATTGATAATATTAATGATTTAAAGGAAATCAATTGAGCCTACTATTTACTATGTTCCATATATCAATTTGTTTCCCTAACTGAATACAAATATGATTACCTTTAATTTTCTCATATGTTCCATTTATAGAAATATTACTTAAATCATTTATTACAAATAGTACTTCTATTTTTGATTTTATTAGTACCTTACCTATATATTGTTTACCTTTTTCCATTATAATCATATCAGTACCTTCTGCTAGTGATATATTTATTTCTTTATGAATAAAGGTGTTATATAATTTTTTTAACAATTCTCTATTACTTTTACATGGAATTGTATTTGTTAATTTATCAATATCTAATGCAATAGATTTATATAGTTTATTATTTGGTAAATAATCTAATTCAGATTGTATTTTCTTTATTATATCGGATCCATTTGTTTCGTAAGTAATACATTGTCTATATAAACTATCTAAAACTGTATCTATTTTTAATTTTGAATCTATTATTTGAGAACTAATCCTAGAAAAATTATTAATTACTTCATATAATTCTGATAACATACTATATAATGAGTCTAATTCTGATGGATAGTTTAATATATTAATATCTTTATTAATATAATCAGCATTTATAAGTGTTATCAATAATTCCATAGCCATTTCTATTCCAAATCCATTTAAACCTGAATTAGATACATATAATAATATTTTTTTATTATGGACCTCAATATCTATGCGTTTCTTTCCGACAATGCCTGATGTATGTGAGATCAATATGCCATATGATGAGTTCGTTGAATCTACATCTCTTTTAAATTTATTAACCTCATCTTTATTTATGCTATTTGTATATGTTTTAAACTCAAATAATATTTTTCCATATTCATCGGAATAAACATAACAATCACCTTCATGTCCTATCCCGGTTCTATCTTCTATCTCAAAATTGGGGTATTTTTGCTTTAGTGTTCTAATAGCTAAATGTTCACCAAGTTTACCTTTTTTAGAGGAATTCTGTTTAATATTCATAAGTTCATCAAATGAAGTACTTATTTGATCTAATGATAATTTATGTTCCGAATATTTCTTATCAATGTACTCCTTTAATGGATTATAATATGAACAACCATTCATTTCTACATGAGACATTGTAATTGATTTTAATCCAATACTAATAGCATTCTGTAATAATTTATCCCGATCACCATTATATTCATTGATATACCGTATATCTTCTTCATTAATAATATTAATTAAAATATTCATACAATTAATTATAAACTAATTAATTTATAATCAAATTAATGTAGTTTATTGTACATATTTACAATCCATTAGAATGATTCCAACCGATTGGTTTTGAATCTTCTGATATTTGTGGTATTTGTGGTATTTGTGATTGAGTTATTATTATATCCTTTTCTGGTATATTAGCTATATTCTTCTTTAATAACCACCTTAATATACTATCTAATTCATCAATACAACATCGATCTTTATCCTCATCTGAAGTACAACCATCCTCTATACAAGGTATATGTTCTGATTCTATATCATATACATTTTCATCGGTACATGATGAATATATTTTGGAATTCCCATCTGTAGATCCACATGTTGATGTTTTGATGCAACATGTTTCTAAATCAATTTCATTATCAATAGAGCAATCTTTATTAGTACATGTAAATCCAACTGAGTTAGGGTTATATTTCCAACCAGACCCTTTTCCTAATGATTCACCACCCTTACTACAATCTATATCTGTTACTACCTTATTCCGATTAAATATATTACCACATGTTGCCTGTTTTTCTACATCACAAATTACCTTATTATTAACAGTCTTACATTCTCTAGTACCATCATAATCTGTTTGTGCTTTTACTGATTTAGCTTTATCTAAATCAATACCAGGTGATATAGCAAATAATGAAAACGGTGTATTAAATGTATTATGGTTATCGTTTAGTAATTCATTACCCTCTATAGATTTTAATAGCATTGACTTATGTAAAGCATTTTTTACCTTATCATTGATTAAATGATTTATCATTTTTTGATTTGATGAACACTTTAAATCATTTAATTTTTTTGTATCATAATGTTTGTATAAATTTATATAATCATCCAATTTTTCACCGACTAATTTATAGTTATCATAATCAACAGCTAAAATATTATCTGGATTTTCTTTTAAAAACTCTCTATATAATGGTGATCTAGGGAAAGGTTCGCTTATAGCCATATATGTATTAAAGCACTCATAATATCTATTATTATAGATGATGTAAATTACTATAACTATTACTAGAATTAATAATAGATTCATATAATATATAATATATAATATTTATTAATATGTAAATCGGCGATAAAATTAATAATTGATAGGAGTATATATATATTTCTTCTTCTTTATATAATATAATGATATATTATATATTAGTAATAAGAATAATGATAAATTAATAACAAATATAATAGATTTCATCTAAATATTAAATAGATATTATTTTTCTTTATTATCTAACCAAGGATCAGATTGCTTAAAGGTTGAACTATATAAATTATCCCCTCCACTATCAGTTGTTTTTTCTCCAGGATCACCATCGGTTGTTTGTTCTCCATGATCACCATCGGTTGTTTGTTCTCCATGATCACCATCAGTTGTTTGTTCTCCATGATCACCATCGGTTGTTTGTTCTCCATGATCACCATCGGTTGTTTGTTCTCCATGATCACCATCAGTATTTGTTGAGTCTACAATATTAATGTCTTCGGTCTTCTTTAAACTATCAGCTAGTTCCTCCCGCTTTCTCTCCTCAAAGAATTTATCCTTGTACATTTCATTCTCTTTATACTTCATCATAAGATCATTTAATTCAGAATTTAAGAAGTGTTCCTCCTTTACCTTATCTGCACATGGATCCCATGGAAGCCAGTATCCGACTTGACCAACGAATACATGATGCGATTGATCAGTATTCTGTAATAGCTTAGCACGGTTTTTAGCTTCATCTATTGTAGAGTATACTCCGCGGATCTTCACACCACGTACACTAGTTATACCTTTATTTTCTTTAGTATAATCATTATCTAAATCATCTGCATATTTATATCTAAAATTTGAAAACTGTTCATAAACATCATTAAAGTCTAAATCATTTGTTTTAGAATAACTTTGCAAAAACTTAGCAACTACAAACCCCTCTTTATCCTTAATAACTGACTCGGGTGATAAAAAAGATATACACACAAACTCCTGTCCATTAATTCTATCATCAACATTTAAAAAATCAACTGTATTAGGCATTGGTATGCTATTAATTAATTATATCTTTTTAAGTATTTTTTTATAAAAGTTATAATATAATGTTTATTAACTCAATACATTTCGTAAAATACTTTACACAATTAATATTTGTTTCTATAGCTTCTTATTTACTTTCTCCCTGTAATATTGAATATCAATTAGCTATTACGATTGGTCTAATATCATCAACAATATTCGTATTATTAGATAATCAATATCCATATATAATACAAAGTTATAATTCACCATCAAATGATGGATTAAAATAATTGAATAGATCATTATCTAAAATGGATTCTTTTTGTGAGTCTGTTAATAATGTCCATTCATATGTATCTTTATCAGCATTACAATATATTGATTCACCGTAATAATCATATAATATATCATTATGTTTGCATTTATTATGTATATATTCACTTAAATTATAATAATATGAGTGATTTGAATGTGCTTTTATAATACATGCATTACTTATATGCTTGTTCACTTTAGTCAGTCGATTCATACCTATTGTTTGGCTATTTTTTTTATTAATCAAATTTATTTTATTAAAATATTATTATATAATAGATGAATAATTATATATTAAGAAAGATTATATCTTATAATAAAAAGAATAATAAGTATACATATAAATACTTAAAAAATGGTAAAGGGATAGAATACAAAAAGGTAAAACGGTATTTAAAAGATATCTATATTCCACCAGCTTATGATAATGTACAGATTAATACAAATCAAAATTCAAAAGTATTAGCTATAGGGTACGACCAAAAGGGTAGATCACAATACATTTATAATAAATCACATACAAAGTCTAGTAACTATAATAAATTTAAAAAGTTAATATATTTTGGAGATAATTATAAACGCATTATTAATAAAATTAATAGTGATTTATTCATGATAGATGAATCAAAAAATAAACAAATAGCAATGATACTAAAAATAATTATAGAATGTAATTTTAGAATTGGTAATGATAAATATACAACTTTAAATAAATCATATGGAGTAAGTACGTTGGAAAATAGACATATAACCATTAAAAAGAATAAAATTATGATAGACTTCATTGGTAAAAAGGGGGTTCGTAATAAATGTACATTAAAAAATAATAAACTTAGTAAAAACATAAGGAATAAAAAGAAATTAGTTAATAAAAAAGATCGGATATTTTCATATCGAAAAGGTATTCAATATAAGAATATAACATCAAATGATGTAAATCGATATCTTAAAGAATTAGGTGATTTTACAACAAAAAATTTCAGAACATGGGGGGCAAATATTCAACTAATAAAGAATCTTATTAATAATAAACCATTAAAAGAGTGTATTAATATTACTTCAAATAGACTTCATCATACACCTAGTATATGTAAGAAAAACTATTTAGAACCAAATCTAATAAAATTTTATGAGAAAGATCCAATCGAATTTATGGAATTCTTTAAAGGGGATATAAATAATAAATTTATAATATTCTTAAAACAAATATATAATAATTAATATGGATAGTAATTATTTATGGTTATGTTTAATTAAGAAAAATAGTACTTTGTGTTTTATTACCATATGGTTAATTATTTTATGTATAATTGGATTATTAGTTTATATATTTTATCCAAAACAAACAATTATTAATAATGAATTAGACAAGAAAGAAAGTAATATAACTAAGAGAAATACTAAGAGAAATACTAAGAGAAATACTACTACTAAAGATATAGTATCTAATATTAAAGGTGTAAATCCGATTGTTCAACGTGGTAGGAGGGTCTCGAGACCAATGATAGATTATAAAAATACAATAGGGGGGCCATCAATCAAAGGTACATCTATTAATAAAGGCACTGATATTAATAGTGAATATAAACCTGATATATATAGTATTAATAAACGTAAACAGTATAGTAAATCATTAAGTAAACCAAAGAATTGTAATATTAATCAATGGATATATAAAAATAGACATTATTATGATAATGAATCATGTCCTAATATATTAAATAATAATGACACATGTAGTATTCGTTGTTTAGGTGGAGATACTATTGATATAACATGTAAAAATGGAACTATTAATAAAAAAGACCATTGCTTTACCTGTGATATTGATGAATGGATAAAATCTAACCACCATATTCTTAAAAATAATTGTAGTAAATCAATTACCGAAGAAATTACTTGTGATGCATTATGTAAATATAATGGAGAAAAAATTCAACTAGCCTGTAAAAAAGGTAAAATAGAAACAAATGGAACATGTATTAAAGGAAGATCTACACGTTCACGAGACGAACTATTGAATAGTCATGATATGAATAATAATGATGATGATGATAATGATGATGATGATAATGATGATGATGATGAGAAAACTAAAGTGAATCAAGATCCATTAGATATAATAACTTCTAGTTCATCTCTAGATATATTAAAAAGCTTTGGAATAAGTCCAGCGCAGGTCTGATGATTCGGTTACTAAGATATAAATTTATAATTTCATAGGGGCATTTATTTTACTATATGACCTATAATCAGATATTTGTATATTATCCAAATTAATGCAATCTATATTAGTTATATCTCTTAATAATACTTTAGGAAATCTATGGGGTATTCTAGTCAGTTGTTCTTTAACAGATTCAAGGTGTTCTTCATAAATATGTGCATCACCTATAATATGTATTAATCTCCTAGGTATATAACCTGTAATGGATCCTATTATTGAAAGTAAGAATGCATATGATGAAATATTAAATGGAACACCTAAAAACATATCACCTGAACGTTGATATAACTGACCATCTATATATTTACCATCAATGTAGATTTGAAATAATATATGACATGGTGGTAATGCCATATTAGGTATATCAACAGGATTCCATGCATTAATTATAATCCGTCTACTTGTAGGATTTGTTCTAATTTCATTAATTATATATTTTAATTGATCAATACCTTTCCCTGTATAATCTGAATTACAGTCAATATATTTTGCTCCAAAATTCCTCCATTGAAATCCATATATAGGGCCTAGATCTCCCTCTTCATAATCTAAATTCCTTGATTTTAATGATTCTATTGAAGCATTTTTATCCCATATATGTACATTTTGATTATTTAGTATAGTATTATCGGTTGATCCATTAATAAACCATAATAACTCCTTTAATATTACCTTCCAAGGCATACGTTTTGTTGTTAGTAGAGGGAATCCTTCCAATAGATTAAACTCCATATGGACACCAAATTTAGAGTAAACATTACCATTACGAGTACTTCTCTTTGATCCATTCAGTACACTACTTAATTGATCTAAATAGATATATTCCTGACTATTATAATGTATATTTTGTTGATAAATTTTATATGTATAGTTTAATACTTTCTTATCATAATTAAACTGTTTATTTGAATATATACATGTCGAATTATTTATATATTCACTAAAGATATTCGTCTCTGAATGATCCTTTATAGATGAAACTAATTTATATTCACTTAGATTATGTTTATAAGATATGTATTCATCACATTTAGGTAGATCTTCAATATTATATTCATATTCCGTTATATAAACTAGATTAATATGCTCCTTATATGATCTATTTATCTGATTAAATAAATCTGCACCACCAATTATAAATACTTTTTCACCTGTAAATTTATATTCATCTAACCATTTAAAAAGTAGATCAATAGATCTAAATACCTTTGCATTAACTGATTCTTCTATCATATTATAATTATTTTGAGAGAGTATTATATTCATACGGTTCGATAATGGTTTCCTTTTATCAGGTATACTGATCCATGTATTGTACCCCATTATTACGATATTTTTATATTCATTTGAGGTTGTTATCTTTTGAAAATATTGTAAATCTTGTTTATTATGAGCTACTAGTTTATTATTAATACCAATATATCCACAAACATTACTATATATATAGTTTAATAACACCTTCATTATATAATATTCTATAATAATAATGTTAAATATATATATACTATGGCATTAATAATTTATTATTATTTACAAAAATATACATATAAGAAATAGACACCAATAATAGAATAAATGGATATAAATAATATAATAAAACAAATATATAATGAATTATTAGATTATTCTGAAGGAGATGTAGCTGATTATATACCACAATTATCATCAGTAGACCCTAATAAATTTGGAATATCTGTATGTAAATTAAATGGAGATATTTATAATATTGGGGACTATAATGATTACTTCAGTATTCAATCATGTTCAAAACCTATATCATATTGTATTTCAAGAGAGATAAATAAATATGATATACATAATTATGTTGGATATGAACCTAGTGGACAATCATTTAATGCATTCATTTTAAATAAAGATAACTTACCACATAATCCTATGATTAATTCAGGGGCTATAATGGTTTCATCATTAATTGAACCAAATAAGGAACCATCTGATAGATTTGAGTTAATAAAGAATTATTATAAGGATATGTGTGGTGAAATTGATAATATAGGCTTTGATAATAGTATATATCTATCTGAGAAACATCATGCGGATAGAAATAATGCATTAGCATATTATATGCGTGAAAATAATTCATATCCAACTCAATTATCACCATCAGAATTAACTGATAATTTGAATCTATATTTTCAAGCATGTTCTATTACTATTAATTGTAAGATTGGAGCAGTTATATCTGGGTGTCTTTCAAATGGAGGTATTTGTCCAACAACTAAAAAGAGAATATTCTCAAAACAATCAACAACTGATTGTTTATCATTAATGTATATGTGTGGAATGTATGATTATAGTGGTCAATTTTCATTTAAAATAGGTATTCCATGTAAATCAGCTGTAAGTGGATGCTTATTTGTAGTTATCCCTAATATTTGTGGTATATGCATATGGTCACCTAGAATAGATTCAATGGGTAATAGTAATAGAGCGGTGAAATTCTGTGAATTATTAAATAAGTATACTAACAATAATTATCATATATTTAATTCCATTTCAGAAATTAAAGTAGATAGTATTATTGATGCTTCTGCTAAAGGTGATTTACAATATATAATAGATAATATAGATAGTATAGACATTAATAAAACAGACTATGATAAAAGAACACCGTTGCATTTAGCATCTTCAAATGGATATAGTTCTATTGTTGAATTTTTGATTACAAATAATGTTGATAGGAATTGCATTGACCGTTGGGGAAATACTCCATTAATGGAGGTTAATGATATATTATCTAAGATAGATGAAACGCATGATAAATATGAAGAATATAAATGGATAATTCAATTACTTTCAGATAACTAAGTTTAAATATATAAATATTATTACCGTTAATAATATATGAATACAGCATATACTAAAGTTAGTTTTAATGATATAATACAACAAAATAACAGTGTAAATAAAGATCCTATTATAATCAATAATAAATTAAAGAATAATCAATTTATAAATGATTCAAATGATTTTAAAGATACAAATGAAAGAATAAATATACTTCAAAATGAAATATTACAATTAAGGGAAAAGGAAAAGTATAGTATAGATAAGGATCAAGAAATTAATAAATTAAAGGTAATTGAATCAGAATATAATGATTTAAAGGCGAAATATAATAAATTACATGAACAGTTTATAATACTTAAAAGAGAGCAACGATCAAATATATTAAAAATACAAGAACATGAATATCTAAATAAAACAATTTCTAATAAAAAAAATATGAATAATTTAAAAGTAAATGATATAATATCTAATCTATCAAATGATGACTTTAATTATGAAGAACCTGAATTAAAGTCAATTGAAAAAGGTACAGTATCTAAAAAAAAGTTATTTGAACTATTATTAAAAAAATATGATATATCAAATTATAATAAAATAGATACATTATTATCAGAATATTCTGATAAGATAACTGAATTTGATATTAAACAAATTATTAGTAACTTTAAATGATATATTACGTTAATTATTTATTTAGGATTAAGTGCTTCTTCTGCTCCAAATACGCCACCACCCCAAATTAGGTTACAATTTGAGCTCGATTTAATTTGATCATCATTCGAGGTAATTTTTGGAAAACATGCATAAATTAGTTCTTCATTATCAAAATCTAATTCACTCCCACCTGCATATTGATTTGATATTAATTCTTTTAATATTTTAATCTGACTTTGATCAAGTTTTTGTCCGTGATTTAGTAACCTATAAAGTACATCTGGAACAACTTTACTTACATCAACCTCCTTATCTCGAAAAAAACTAAATTTGTCCATTAAATCAATACCTTCTTCTTTAAATCCCGCTTTAGTTAATTGTTCATCAATATTATCATTCCATTTTACATTAAATGTATTATATTCATCCATAATTTCTTTTGATACGAGAAGTTCATTTATGAATGATAGTATCTTGAATACTCTATATATTTCTCCTTTATCTATATTTTCATCTAGTGGAAATGTACATATATTATCTTCACAATTAAAATATTTTTCATCAGTCCGTATATGTCTACCAATGAATTCCTTTAATACTATCCCTAATATATGATTACGTATATCCTTAAAATCATCTATATAATCCCCAGGCCTCCGCTCGTACTCGTTCACATTCATTATTATCTCTTTATAATTTAACACATAATTACATATAATGCGAATGATCTCTTCATTACTATTCAAAGATTTATTTATAGTAAATTCTTTAAATTCATCAATGTTTGGATGATTCCACGAGATATTTGAATTGTGTAAATAACATTTAAATTCCTCTATTATATTTTTTATATGATTATAATCTTTTTCATTAATAAAGTTTTTCATAAAAAACTCTTCATCTTTAATATCACCTGTACATTTTTTTTCATTATTACTACAACAGCTCCACAAATTATTATATTTATCTGATTCTTCAGCTTGATCTCCACCGGGCCACACAGGCGGCCGGCCGTGTACGGCCGATCCCTCTTTTTCATATAGATTACCATCTTCGGATCTATCCTGCGGGCAGCCGCCGCGACCTGGACATTCACTTTTTTCTGGATTTAATAAATATTTTGCTTTAATGAATCCATTTGTTTCACTATCATATCCCTTCTTCCATCCATCATTATCATCCAGATCCAAGACCCTCCCATACCAAAGTAATTCTTTCACCTCCCGCCCGACATCATGGATCGATTCGGCGTTGTGTTCCTTCCACGTATGCACTAGTTTTTCAGAAGGTTTAGCCATAACTAAAACATAATCATCCTTATTTAATTTTATGAAGTCCATACTATTATCATTATCCATATCATCATCCATACCTTCTTTGACTTTGTAAATCTGAGGCTTTGGAAGGAAGTCCAGCGCATGTTGCTTATCAAAGGTAATTTCTTTAGCTCTATCAGTTTCTAAATATCCGGTTACTGGTTGATTATCTGAATCGATATTGTATTCATCATCCATGATAATAACGTCTCCAACATTCCCGTCCTTGCCCCCCTGCTTCGGCGTGTAATATATGACGACTTTATGGTTGGTAGTTCCGCAGCAATAGTTAAATTCACCTTCATCATTGGTAAGTGTAGATCTTAATGAATTAGAATCTGTAACTAACTCAGAGTTAGATAAGTTAACATCATCACCCCCCTCTTCCTCGATCGCGGCCAGCCAGTGGCGCCAGGGCTCATCCTCTCCATCTAGCTCTGCCTCCTCCTCCATAATATCATACCAGTAATCGTTGAACACCTTGAGGCTGGGCGCTCGCCGCCACGAGGAGGAATTTCTCACACCCTCCTCCGGCCGTATACGAGTACCATCGAAGGTGTCGACGTTGTAGTAGAACACGCGATCATCACCCGTGGGACTGATGACCCGCTCCCATCGAGACTGCTCGTTAAGTTCCCCCTCCTCAGGCTGCGTCTCGGGCTGGGGCTCCGTCTCCGTCTCCGGCTCGGCAGAAAGGTCGGGCACGCCCTCTTCAGGGGTCGACTCCGGGCGGCNGATGTTCCTTGGCCAGNACTGCACCTTGGCATTGTCCGGCAGATCCTCGAGATTCCGCAGCCGGATCCAATCCTCAAAGTCCTCGTCGTACATGAGCACCACGGCGTCCTCGAAGTCGGTGACGCCGTCTTTTCCCTTGAGGTCGGCTCGAGCTCGCTTCACGAGCTGCTCCAGCGTCGAGGCCTGCAGATTCAGATTCTGATTGATGGCGACCAGTGACGACGGCGCTGCCTCCACCTCCAGCATGAAATCGCGTGCGGTCTCGGACTCATGCGACTCGCCTGCGTCGTCATGCGCCAAGCCCGCCTCTCGCTTCTCCTCCTCGGTGCCTTCAACCACCACGCGCGTGTTATCGTTTTTAATGTTCACCTGGATCATCCGCGAGAGGGGCGGCTCCAGCATCCGGGGGGAGACCGCCTTGTCCCCGAAGCGGACCTCGAACTGCAGCACCGTGCCATTGGGCAGCTTCACGTCCTCGATGCTCACGGAATCCTCGCCGGCGGCCCTGGCCTTGCTTATCCGCGCGTTGTCCTCCTTATTGTAGGGAATCTTCTCGCCATCCGGGGCGATGTGGAAGAATATGTCGTCAGCGGCTGCGAGCACCGAGTCTTCTCCCTCACCTTGAGACCCTATTATAAATCCATCAATATATCCAGATACACAATAACAATATATACAGTATGTAAATAGAATTAGAACTAATATTATAAATAATATTAATGAAATATATCTAATATTTAAATCCATATTATATAGTATATTATATATTATATAATAATTGGAATTAAATAACATTATGTTGAGCTAGCTATAGATATTGTATCTATATCAATTGAGTCCGGATCAATATCCAAATTATTTATAATATTATCTATATTATCAGGACCATCCATAGTCTTACTCTTATTATATTCCTTATCCATTCCAGGCATACCGCCTCCCATTCCAGGCATACCGCCTCCCATTCCAGGCATACCGCCTCCCATTCCAGGCATACCACCCATCATACCCATTAGGTTACCAAAACCAGACATACCTTTATTTGATTTAGTTGGATCTGTTGATTTTGTATTTACTGCAGCATTTGCAAATTGAGACATTAATTCTGGATTTTGCTTTAATATGTCATCCATACTAGGCATTGATGTTTTAAATAATGTATTTGTTAAATGGAACATAAATGCACTCCCTCCTACCATCATAATTAATCTTAATTCTGGAGCCATTTCTCCTCCACCACCATACTTTTCATATAATTCCTCAAATACTTCATCATAATCATTAATACTATCACTCATAGATTCTGACCAGCCATCTAATTTTATACTAAATGGATCTACTTTATTATTTAAAAACTCAATACCTGTTACAAAAGCCATTAACATTTTCCGTTGAAATTTAATAGAATTTTCAATCTCCCGTTGCTTTCTCAACTTCATATATTCATTTCTCATATCATCTAGATTTGAATTCATAGTATAATTCATAGTAGTTCTAACGCCTTGTGATTCTAATCTTTTAAATTTATAGATTAATTCTATCTTTTCATTCTTTATTTCTTGAGGGGTCATCATATGAATAGGTCTATAGCCTTCTAATAAAGGATCTATTGATGTATTATTCATATGATCATTATTTACAGATTCATTATTTACAGATGATGGCTGTTCATTTGATGATACATTTATTTCTGGATTATTTGATTCATTTTGTGTTAAGTTAATATTCTTTTCAGATTGAGTATTTTCTACAATTCCAAAGGTTGGTTCATTAGAAAACATATTTATCTCATCTACATTTTCACTTAACTTATTCGTTTTGTTTGATATAGGGCTGGAGGTATCATTCAAGGTCTCATTTTGGGTTTCATCAGAAGATAATGATCTTTTTTTAGGATCTACTAATAATTCTACACCAAATAAGTTATCATTTACATCATTTACATCATTTGTATCACCTGTATTAATATCTAAATTAATTGTTTGTACATCTTCAGAATCAATATTCATATATTATTATTTTAAATAAATATTAACTATTATACGCAATATTTATTAATATATACTTAAATTAATTATTAATATATACTTAAATTAATTATTAATATATACTTAAATTAATAATTAAATCAATATCTAAAAAATATGTTCAAAATTTGCAGGTAATTCATTAATCTCTGTATTATAGTACTGGATTAAGTCTTCTAACTTATCTCTTTCATTTGTAGATATTAAATTAATTGATGAACCCTTACGCCCATATCTACCACTTCTACCTATTCTATGTATATATGTTTCTTTATCATGTGGTATATCAAAATTAATAACTAATGATAATTGTTGAATATCTATTCCACGCGATAATAGATCAGTTGATAATAATACACGAGATTTCCCAGATTTAAATTCATCNAGAGTATTCTTTCTTTCAGTTGATGATAATTCACTTGTTATATATGATACAGGGAATTTATTTACATTTAATAGATTATATAGCCTATGTAATGATGATTTTGTATTTAAGTAGATAATGCATTGATTTATATTAATTTTTTCATATAAATCCATAATTGTATCAAATTTCCAATTGTACTGATCTACATTTATATAATACTGATTAATACCCTCTAATGTAAGTCTTTCTTTATTGATTAAAATCTTTTCTGGATTATTCATAAATTTAGTAGATAATTCTAATATATCATTAGGAATAGTTGCACTGAATAAACAAATCTGTGTATTATTAGAACAATATCTAATAATATTATAAATAGTTTCTATAAATCCACTTGATAATATTTCATCAGCTTCATCAAATATTAATGTATTTATTTTATTTGTAAATAAATACTTTCTTTGTATCATATCTAATATTCGACCTGGTGTACCTATTACAATATGTGGATTTGAAGATAATTTCTCTATTGAATCATTTATTGATGTTTTACCTATTAATGTTATAATATTTATATTCATATATTTTGATAGATTATTCATAACATCATTTATTTGTAGAGCTAATTCATGTGTTGGTACTACGACTAATTTCTGGACTTCATTTAATTTTCCATCTATTGTGTTTAATATACCTATTGAGAATGAACCTGTCTTACCAGTACCTGATTGTGCTTGAGCAATTATATCTTTACCGTTGGTTATAATTGGTATAGATTTCGTTTGAATAGGCGACGGATTCTCAAACCCATATGAATAGATCCCTCTTAATAAATTATCACCTTGTATTAAATTATCAAATGTTTCTAAAGTATTCATTTACTATCTATAGTAATATTATCCTTAAACTTATACCCAACCTTTAATAACTCTTTAAACTTATCTATATCTGCTCCAGTAAATCTATCTATTATAACTTCATTATTAATTAATATAAAAGTAGGTACACTTTGAACATTAAAAATTTCTGATAATAGATCATTCTTATCTATATCAGCTTTATAAAAAATAAACTTTTTATTATACTCTTTTGATAATTTATTAATGACTTCTAATATTAATGGATATATTCTTTTACAAGGACCACACCAATTAGCAGTTAAATATATTATAGCCATTTTGTCTTCATCTTTAAGAGTATTCTTTAATTGAATAATATTTATATTATCATCGGTTAATTCATTCATTATAATTATAATAAATATTATAAGCCCTAAATATAAACCAATTTATTAATAATCATCCACATATTCTTCATCATCATTTCGTATTTCATCTTCCATTTCATATTCAAATGAATCAATATAGTCTATATCCGATATAATCTTATCTAATATATCAGCCCTTTCAGAGTTATATATTCTGAAGTTTTCTAACTCCATTAGATACTTTTCTTTCATATCAGGTAATAGTTCATTAAACTCATTACTCGTGTACATAGAAAACCTATTATACCGCTTTTGTTGTATAGGCCGAAGATCATCAAAATCATCTTTATTTATAATCATATGATTAAATATCATTGTAGGTACATTTCTCCAACATAGATATGAACATAATGACCGTTCTTTACCTTGATACATATACTTCATCCATGGATCACTGATATTACAATTACAATTCTCACAAGTCATTTTATTATTTATATTCTTATGATGTAATATCCTAACTATATCTTTCAAATTTTTACTTAAATATAATTTGATATATAGTATTATAAATATATAGATGGATTATTATGATTATATAAAAGAATACATTAACAATAAATCAAAGTTTATTACTGATAATATATTAATAGACAATAATAAAAATAGGGAGTATATTATAAATACAATTATAGATGGAATAAAAAATGAGATTAGTGAATTATCTGAAAGTAAATATAGAGATGATATATTATATATGGTAAATAATAACGTTGAAACTTTAATTAATGAATTCATCACACAAATTAATTCAATTCAAAGACGTAAGGATCAAGTTATTAAGTTACAGGGATTAGATCTACCAAAACAAAGATCAGAAGAATGGTATCAGCAAAGAAAACAAAGATTAACTGCAAGCTCATTAGCAACTGCATTAAAATCAGACAAATATAAGAGTAGATATGAATTAATAAATGATAAAATCCAAGATTATACACCATACATAAAGAATGATATTCTAGAGCATGGTATAAAGTATGAGGAAATTGCTACTCAATTTTATGAGCATATTAATAATGTAAATATATTGGAATTTGGACTTATACCCCATCCCGAATTTACCATGTTTGGTGCTTCACCAGATGGTATATGTGATAATAATAGTCATGATAAATATATTGGTAGAATGTTAGAGATAAAATGTCCACCAAAAAGGAAATTTACAAAATCTGTACCTGAACATTACTGGATGCAAATTCAAGGTCAATTACAATGTTGTAATCTAGATGAATGTGACTTTCTTCAAGTGAAAATATCTGAATATAATTCAGAAGAAGAATACAATATGGACAAATATTGCATTGATAATACTTTACAATTTGGTTATACATCGACTGAATATCCAAAGGGTTGCATTATTGTATATACAGATGGTGACGATAATAAGTACCTCTATCCAGGACTATTTAAATCAAATGAAGAACTAAATCAATGGATTAAAGAAAAGAAAGAATGGATTGATGAAAATAATTATACATTTAAGACTATAAATTGGTGGAAGATAGAAAGGTATGAATGTACATTAGTATATAGAGATGATATGTGGTGGTCAAAAAATATCGGAAATATCATTCAATTTTGGAAGGATGTAGATTATTATAAAGAACATAGAGATGAGTTAAGTAGTAAAATACCAGCTAAAAAAGAAATAGTTTACATAAATAATCTAAATACAGATAAATGTCTACTTTAACAATTAACATTTTTACATAAATCATGATCCTTACAACGTTCATATAATAAATAATTAGTATTACAACATGTCTCTTTAGAATATGTCCCTCCACAACAACCGTTTATTGGTTGTATATATCCACCACATGTTCTAATACGTACTTTATTAATATCTATACTATCTTCAGTTAGTGATATATTTCCATAGTATATTTCTAAGATTATACCCATACTATAAAATAATAATAATATAAATAATAATACAGATATACCAATAAAAATATCAGAATCCATTATAATATATAATATATTAATAAAACAGATAATGGAAATAAAAATCCGTAATATTTACTTTTTCTGAACTTCATTAATAGATTTGTCTTCCTTCTTATCTATTGATAACTGGATGTTATCCAGTACCTTTTCTTTACTTTGATTGACTGTATCAACTATTATATTCGTTAATTTATGTGAATTACTTATAGATTGATCCTTGAATTCAGATATAGATTCTTCATATTTTTTACTTGTTTTTTTATCAACTTTTCCACTAGAGAATTCCTGTTCGATTTGTTTACGCTTTATAGATTCAATTGATTTACAAAATGTTTTATACGCTTCTACATGTGTTTTAAAATGTTCATATTTTCCAGATAATTGTACAAATTGCCATCCTTCCGTTTTTAATTGTTCTGTTATTATTGAATATGTAAAGTACTGTTTATCAATAGAAAATAGTTGTAAGAATCCATTCGATATTGTAACCGCTAATGATATTGTCCATGAAGCCCAATAAGTTATATCTTCAAAATATGATGGTAATTTATTAGGGTCCATTTGCCCTATAGATAATATCGCTGGTAATAGAATACTTCCTGTTGTTACTATAAATCTAAACTTATTATAATACGATTTATTATCATCCCTTTTCTTTTCATATAGCATTACTTCATATAAGAATCTATTTTTTAGAATAGTGTTATCTACTTGATTTTCTAATTCTATATTGCTTATAACCTCCTCTATACGTTCTTGAAATGATGTAGATAAATTCATATTTATAATATATATTATTATATTATAATTATGAATTTACCACAAAATGAAATGGAAAAATTTAAAAATATCCTTAAGGAATGGTTACTATTAGATTCAGAGATTAATGAAAGAAGTAAATATATTAGAGAGTTAAAAAAAAAAAGAGATAAAGAAATAGAACCTCTATTAATTAATTACATGAATAAAAACAAAATAACAAACTTAAATACAAATGAAGGTACATTAAAATATGTTGAGAAGGTAACCAAACAATGTTTAAATAAACAAAATATTAAAAGTAACTTATCATCAGTTATTAATGATGAATTACTATTAGAACGTGCTTTAGATAAAATATTTAATAATAGAAAAGAGACCACTAATTATAAATTAACGCTGGTAAAATAATATATTCACTTTTTAGGTATCCACCTTATTCTCGGATAACTATCTATATAATCCTTTTCAATAACCATCCAATCATTATGATTATACTTCTTATTTGATTTCCTTAAATTACTAATATATTCCTGTTTTTTTCTACATAATCCACATATATCTTTTGATCTACATAACTCAATATATCTATCTCTTTCTAATTCATTAATAACATCCGTATAGAAGGCCGAATAACACCGTTTTTCTTCGTCCATATGATGTTTTAGATCTATAGTTCTTTTTGGAGTACTCTTCTTTAAACTACTACTTTTTGGACTACTTCTTGTACCTAATAAAACAGCTGCACTAGATCCAGGCCATCTAACAGTTGTACTTGACTTAGATCTACTACGACTCTTTGATCTACCACGACTCTTTGATCTACCACGACTCTTTGATCTACCACGACTCTTTGATCTACCACGACTCTTTGATCTACCA
>PASS01000013.1 GCA_002712165.1 Fidelibacterota bacterium | reverse complement strand
ATTAGAACATTTTTAAATGAAAATGATGAATTGATTAGTGCTGAAGATTCATTTATAGGCTTTAGAGTTTTAGCGAATGCTAGTGGCCGAAAAGTAAATTGGGTGAAAATGAAAAACTATAGATACGATCTTGAATCAATTGCTTGTATGATAAATGAAAAGACAAAGATTATATATTTAGCTAATCCTGATAACCCAACAGGAACATATTTTACAAAGAAAGAATTTGAAAAATTCATGTCAATTGTCCCTGAAAGGGTTTTGGTTATTATGGATGAAGCCTATTTTGAATTTGCTCAATCTATAGATGACTTTCCTGATTCAATGTCATATAGATATGATAATGTTATTACTTTGAGAACTTTTTCAAAATCTTATGGTCTGGCGGGTTTTAGAGTAGGTTATGGTTTTGCCCATCATCATCTTATTGAAAATTTATTAAAGGTAAAATTACCCTTTGAACCTTCAATACCAGCCCAAGCTGCGGCTTTAGGTGCCTTGAATGATAAAGAACATTTAAGCAGTACAATTGAAAACAACAAATTAGGAATGGAGTTTATTATAAATAATCTTTCCGCATTAAATATTGACTTCATTCCATCAGTAACTAATTTTATTACTGTTGATTTTAAAGAAAATATTCGAGCTGTAAATTTTGTTAAATTAATGCTTGAAAATGGAGTTATTTTAAGAGCACTTGGAAGTTTTGGTCTTCCTTCTTGTGTAAGGATTAGTATTGGTACTATGGATGAAAATAGAATTTTTGCAGATAAAATGAATTGTATAATAAATGAATTATAAGAAAATAGATCCTAAAAAAAATGATGTAGTCTCTATTTATCATTTGTTGATTTCAGGTGTTTCTCCTAGACCAATCGCACTTGTTTCTTCATTAGATAATAATAAAAATGTTAATTTGGCTCCTTTTTCTTTTTATAATGCTTTTGGAGCAAATCCACCAATAATTGGATTTTCTCCAGCATTAAGCGGTAGAACGGGATTGCCGAAAGATACACTATTGAATATAAGAGAAACTGAAGAGTTTTCCGTTTCAGTTGTGACTACTGATATTGTTGACCAGGTTAGTTTGTCTTCTTGTGAATTTGATAGAAATGTAGATGAATTTGTTAAATCAGGGTTAACCAAAAAAAAATTAGATATAATCAATTCACCGGGTGTAGCAGAATCCCCTTTTATAATGGAATGTAAATTATTGAAAATTATAGAACTAGGCAATAAACCTGCCAGTGGTAATTTAATTTTAGGTGAAGTATTGATGTTCCATGTAAAGCAGAGTGTTTTGGATGATAAAGGTCGAATTGATTTAAAAAAAATAGATCAAGTAGGAAGAAGTGGGGGACCTTGGTATACTGAAGTTAAAAACTCTTTATTTAAAATTGATAAGCCTAAAGGTATTGGTGTTGGTTTTGATAAAATTCCAGCTTTTGTTCTTAATAGCAGTTTAAGGGGTAGCGAATTATCTAAATTGGCTAATATTCAAAAGATTCCATCACAAAAAACTGAAATTGATAAAATAGATTTTAATTATGAAGAATTTATTTTAAAATTGAAGGATTTAATTAATAAAAATGAAATTAATCAAGCCTGGAACCTCATAATATCTTGGAATAGCAAAAATGAGTGAAATACTTTGGACTCCAAGCCAAAAAGAAAAAAAAAATTCAAACATTGAAATATTAAGAAAAAAGTTAAATCATGATTTTAACTTAAATATGAATAGTTATTCAGAACTTCATGAATGGTCAATTAATAATATTGATAAATTTTGGAATTATCTAAAAGAAGATTTGTCTATTAAATTTTCTAAAGAACATAAATATGTTATTGATGATTTGAAAAAGATGCCTGGAGCAAAATGGTTTAATGGTTCAAAATTAAATTTTGCAGAAAATTTATTAAATATTAAAAATGATAAAATAGCACTTGATTTTTATGGAGAGGATAAAGTCCATTATTCTATAACCTATAAAAAATTATATTCTCTGGTTGCAAAGGTTTCATTTTCATTAAAAGAACTTGGATTGAAAAAAGGCGATAGGGTGGCGGCAGTATTGCCAAATATGCCTGAAACCGTAATCCTGATGCTGTCTGTCNCTAGTATTGGAGGNATTTGGTCTTCATGNTCTCCTGATTTTGGTGAAAGGGCTATTTTTGATAGATTTTCACAAATTAAACCTAAATTTATCTTTACTTCTGATGGCTATTATTTTAAGGGAAAAAAAATAAACACATTCCATAAAGTGAAGAAATTGAGTAATTCAATAGCGTCTATTAAAGAAATTATTCTTATTGATTATATTGGTGATAGACCTAAAGGAAATTATATTTTATGGGATAGTCTATTGAAAAATGATTCAAATAATATAGATTTTGAACAAGTCCCATTTGATTATCCCTTGTATATAATGTATTCATCAGGCACAACTGGAAAACCAAAAAGTATTGTTCATTCAGTGGGAGGAACATTAATACAGCATTTAAAAGAATTGAAGTACCATGTAAATTTGACTGATTCAGATAAAATTTTCTATTTTACAACATGTGGATGGATGATGTGGAATTGGCTTATAAGCTCTTTATTTTTTGGGGCAACAATAGTTCTTTATGATGGCAATCCATTTTATCCTAAAAATGATTATTTATTGAACTTGATGAATAAGATAAGATTAACTGTCTTTGGAACCAGTGCTAAATATATTTCTCATTTAAAATCAAATTCAGTTAAGCCAAATAAAATTGCAACATTTAAAAGTCTTAAAACAATCCTTTCAACTGGGTCGCCTTTAACTGATGATCTTTTTGAATTTGTTTATAAAAATTGGAAAAAAGATGTTGTTCTTTCGTCAATTTCTGGAGGAACTGATATAATTTCTTGTTTTGCCCTTGGAAATCCGGCTCTTCCTGTTTATAAAGGTGAACTGCAATGTTTGGGTCTGGGAATGAGTGTGAAAAGTTATGATTCTAAAGGAAAGCATAAAGTTAATTTTAAGGGAGAGCTCGTATGTGATAAACCATTTCCATCAATGCCAATATATTTTTGGAATGATGAAAATGGCGAAAAGTTTTTTAAGGCATATTTTAATAAATTCCCAAATGTATGGACCCATGGTGATTATATTTCAATTAGCAAAAATGGTGGAGTTAAAATATATGGAAGATCAGATTCTACGCTTAATCCTGGAGGTGTTAGAATAGGTACCTCAGAAATTTATCAAGCTATTGATTCAATAAGTTTTATTGTAGATTCATTGGCTATTGGTCAAAACTTTGAAAATGATGAAAGAATTATTCTTTTCGTGATATTGAAAAATAAGAAAACTATTTCAGATGTTGATTTGAATAATATAAAGAATGTAATCAGGGAGCAATGCAGTCCTAGACATGTTCCTTATAAGGTTATATCAGTTGATGATATACCTTATACGATAAATGGAAAAAAGGTTGAATTAGCTGTAAAAGAAGTTATTAGTGGAGTTGAACCTGAAAATATATCTTCTCTTTCAAATCCAGAAAGTTTAAAACAATACAAAAATATTTTAAATTAAGAGTATGATATCATTTAAAGACATATTGGAATTAATTAAATTTAATATTACAATACTTGTTTTAGTGACATGCTATATTGGTTATTATTTAGGTTTAAGACATGTTGATTTGAAAATGGTTGAGTTTGAAAGTTGGATTACTTTTGTATTTTTGATTTTGGGGACATTTTTGAGTTCAAGTGGTGCTTCAATGTTAAATCAATATATTGAAAGAGAATTTGATGCGAAAATGGATAGAACTAAAAATAGACCATTACCTTCAAAAATAGTTAAACCAAATGCTGTTTTATTTTTCGGTTTGATCTTATCAATTTTGGGACCATTTATGTTGTATGTTAAAATTAATATTTTAACTTCCCTTATTTCATTTATTACAATATTTACTTATGTTTGTATTTATACTCCATCTAAAAGATATACATCTTTAAATACAATAATAGGTTCAATTCCAGGGGCTTTGCCCCCAGTGGGAGGTTGGGCTGCNGCAACTGGAGAGNTAAGCATTGAAACATTTACNCTTTTTGGAGTATTGTTTTGCTGGCAAATACCTCATTTTTTATCATTGGCTATAATTTATAAAGANGACTATAAAANAGGGGGGTTTAAAATGCTNCCNAGCATTACTGATGATAAAAATCAAATAACATTTCAAATTTTATTTTTTACTATGGCTCTTGTATATTCATCTATAGGAATATATATTTTAAATTTAACATCATTTCTCTATGTTGTTGGAGCCGTTGTTTTAGGATTGATTTTTTTATTTTATTCTTCATATATACTTTTTGATTATTCTCCTAAATCTATAAAAAGAATTTTTCTATTTTCAATAATTTATCTACCAATACTTTTAATAATGATTTTGTTAGATGCTATCTTCTAGCTGTAATGACTGATAATAAAAATATAAATATAATACTCTGGTTAAATATTTCATTGTTTGTTTTAATTCTGATGGTATTTGTGGGTGGGGTTACTAGATTGACTCAGTCTGGTTTGTCTATGACTGATTGGAGACCTATAACAGGTATTTTTCCTCCAGCTAATGAAGAACAATGGATAAGTGAATTTAATAAGTATAAGGAATATCCAGAATATCAAAATAGTGATATGACTATGACAATAAGTGAATATAAAACCATTTATTTTTGGGAGTATTTGCATAGAATTTTGGGACGTTTTATAGGTCTATTGTTTATTGTTCCTTTTGCTTATTTTTATTTAAAGAAATATCTTAATAAGAATTTAATTAAAAAATTAATTTTTGTTTTTTTATTAGGGACCTTTCAGGGATTTTTGGGTTGGTATATGGTTAAAAGTGGTTTAGTTAATAATCCATACATAAGTCATTATAGGCTTTTTGTTCATTTGTTATGCGCCTTTATAATAATTGGACTAGTATATTGGATTAAGTTGGATTTATTATTTTCTAAAGAACAGAAAATAGGTGATTTTTTCTATTTTAATAGACTGATTAATATTGCAATATTTTTATTTTTTATGCAGTTAATGTATGGGGCTTTTATGGCTGGTTTGAAAGCGGGAAAATTATGGAATACTTTTCCTTTAATAGAAGGAAAAATAATACCAAATGGTTTATTCACGCTAGAACCATTTTATTTAAATTTTTTTGAAAATCATAAGTTGATTCAGTTTATACATAGATATTTAGGGTTATCTTTAATGATGATTATATATTATATATCATTTCAGTTAAAAGAGATAGATTTAAAATTCAATTTAAAATCAAAGACATTGGTTACAATAGTTAGCTGTCAAGTTTTTTTAGGTATTCTAACCTTAATGTCAGATGTTTCCATTGTTTTAGCTGTATCTCATCAAATTTTGGCTATTTTGCTAATGCTGAAGCTGTTAGATCTAAAACATTCAATAGGGTGGCAGGAATGAATAATCAAACTGAAAATAAAAAAAAGAGAAATAGAATAATTTCAATAATTATATGTACAGTTCTTACGCTTATATATTATGTTATTGTGTTAAAATATATTTAGATGAAAAAAAAAATATTTCATCATCCAAGACTATATTTAAATATTTTTTTAAAGGATGGTGAAATATTTATCAATTATATAGATAATAATTTCAGCTCAAATGGAAAGAGATTAATTCAAGTTTCTCTTTTATCACACACTATTTCAAAAAATGAATATATGGAATATTTAATTTATGAGAATAGAAAACAGCTTCAAAAACTTAATAATTTCCTGAAAACTCAAAAAAAAGTTTTAGAAAAGTATAAAAAAGTAAGAAATTATGATAAGGTTAAAATCATTAAAAATAGTATGGAAATTTTAAATGAATTTAAACAGGAGTTTCATGATTGGTTTAAGGAGCATGAATGAATTTTGATTGGTTTACAATTTATTGGTTAATGGAAAATTTACACTGGTTTATTTTAATCTTGTCATTAAGTATGCTGATATTATTTTTTTTTCCAATTTTACTTGGGTATGATTTGAAGAAAAAAGCAGATAAGGTAAGTGATAATGAATAATCTGTATTTACTTATAATATGTTTATTTGTTTTTTTTATGATTTCAATTGGGGAAATTTTCAAATTGAAAAAAGAAGTTAGGAAACTTAATAGAATTGTTAAAAATATTTTAGATAAAAGAAAATAAATGAATAATGCTGATATAAATAATTCAAGTAAAGTATATGCACTTTTTTATTCATTTTTTTTGATTCCTTTAATGATTACAATTTTTGGTTTTTTGTTTTTCTATCTATTTAAAATTTTAACATATGAAAAACAAGATCCGTATCATCTTTTGAATAACATAAATTCAGGTTCGCAAACAAAACGTTGGCAATCTGCTTATGAATTGTCAAATTTAATGTCAGATGAATCTAAAATACCAACTGATCAATTATTTACAAGTCAAATGATTTCGATGTATGAAAAGTCAATACATGATGATCCTAGGGTAAGGACATATTTGGCCTTAGCGATGGGTCAAACAAGAAATACTCTTTTTTGTGATATTTTAAAAGTTGGATTCAATGATTCGAATCTTGAAAATAGGATTGCTGTTATAAAATCAACAGGCATGATTGGATGTGTAGATTGCATTTCATCATTGAATGCGATAGTAGATTCAAAGAAAGATAATCAAGAAAGATTGGCTGCTATAATTTCAATAGGAATGCTTGGAGATTCTGATTCAGAAGATATTTTGTTAAAGTCTTTAAATGATGAAGAGGCTAATATTAGATGGGATTCAGCAATTTCTTTGTTGAAAATGAATAATTATGCTGGAATAGAAACAATAAAGAAATTATTGCAAAGGGATTATTATGAAAATTTCCCAGAAGTTGATGGCAATGAAATTGATAGAGCTATTTTAACTGTAATGGCTTTAATTGATAAGAATAATTCAGTTTATTTTGAGAATGAACTTAGTTTATTGGCGGATTTAGATAAAAATATAAAAATTAGAGAATTTGCCTTGCGAATTGTCACAGAATATTATTAAATTAATTATCTTTTTTATTTAAAAAATAATGAAACTCACATCAGAAGAAAAAAATAAGTTAATAAGTGCCAAGGATGAAAATGAATGGTACTCAATATGTGAAGATATAAAATCTCACAGAAATGGTTTGTATCCAAATGATTTAGCCAGAGAGATTTTATCTATCTATCAAAATAAATTTCCAGTCAATAAATATCCAGCCTGGGAAGAATTAAAATTAGATTTAATAAATAGAAAATCTTTTTTATCCTGGCTTTCTATTGGTTGGATGGCATTTGCTGCTGCAACAGGTGGTTTTTTTACCATAATTATTAGATTTTTATTTCCAAATGTTTTATTTGAACCCCCTCAATCATTTAAGATTGGATATCCAGATGATTTTGAATCTGGGAAAGTTGATTTAAGGTTTAAAAAACAATATAATGTTTGGATTGTAAGGGATGAAGAGAAAATTATAGCCCTTTCAACAGTTTGCACTCATTTGGGATGTACTCCTAATTGGCTTGAAACTGAAAGAAAGTTTAAGTGCCCTTGTCATGGTTCTGGTTTTAGGTCTAGTGGCATAAATTTTGAAGGACCAGCACCACGACCATTAGAAAGATATAAGATTTCTCTGGCTAATGATGGTCAAATTTTGGTTGATAAAACAAAAAGTTTTAAATATGAAAAAGGTGAGTGGAATAGAAAAGAGTCTTATTTTAAAGTCTAAATGAGAAGGTTTAATTATGTCAGAAAATAATAAAAATAATAAAAAATCCTTATTGGATTACTTAGCTGAATCAGCTGTTTGGAAGTCCATATTCAGGTCTGGAGTTCCTAGGACGAGAAGACAGCGAATGTATGCAGTTTTAGGAAATGTTTTTTTACATTTGCATCCGGCGAGATTACCTAGGCATGCAGTGAAGGTTGGATATACTTGGTGTATGGGAGGATTATCTTTTTTCCTCTTTGTTGTTTTGACTATTACTGGAATTCTTTTAATGTTCTATTATAGACCCACCGTAGAATACGCCTTTACTGATATTATTGATTTAGGAGAGCAGGTTCCTTTGGGAATAATGAGAGAAATACATAGATGGGGAGCTCATGCTATGGTTTTGACGGTTTGGCTTCATATGCTTAGAGTATTTATGACAGGTTCCTATAAACCACCAAGAGAATTTAATTGGTCTGTTGGTGTTATATTGATGACTTTAACTCTACTTTTAAGTTTTACCGGATATTTGTTACCTTGGGATCAGTTGGCAATTTGGGCTGTTACTGTTGGTACAAATATGGCTAGGGCTACTCCCTTTTTAGGCCATGAAGGACCAGGAGCCTCATTATTAGCCATTGGTGATATAAACTTAGTTCATGCTGGTTCTGATGTAAGATTCGCATTATTAGGTGGAAGGTTTGTAGGAGAGGCCACTCTTTTAAGATTTTATGTTCTGCATTGTATTGCAGTGCCTTTTATTGCTATGATTTTTATGGCTGTTCATTTTTGGAGAATTAGAAAGGATGGGGGAATTTCAGGCCCCATGTAGCTTATGATTGACCAGTTAAAGCATTTTATAGATTATATTTCTGCCCCAACAATATCATTTACTATTTTAACGGTAATTTTTCCCTTTGTCTTTCCACCAACTGATTTTTTTGATAGAGCAAATAAAAAGTTAGGTTTATGGAGAATATGGACTAATGCGGGTGGGTTTATTTTATTTGTACTTATAACTGGTTTTTTTGTTCTAGGCTTTAATGATGAAAATTTCAGCATTGTTTTAACAAAACCTGATAATTTTCCTATTATTTTAATGGTATATACAATGTTTTTCTTTACATGGTATGGAATGAAAAAATCCTATATTAATGATAGACGTATTGAAAAGGGAGAAAAACCAAATGAGTACCATGATCCTGAAGATAAAGTTTTGGTATGGCCTGATTTAGTTTATATAGAATTTATAGCATTATTGTTGTTCATGGTTTTTTTAATTGTATGGTCAATTGTTGTGGCTGCCCCACTTGAAGAACCCGCAAATCCTTCAGTTACTCCCAATCCTTCAAAGGCACCATGGTATTTTCTTGGACTTCAGGAAATGCTTGTTTATTATGATCCTTGGTTAGCCGGAGTATTATTCCCTACTTTTATTATACTTGGAATGTGCGCTATACCATATATTGATATTAATAAAAAGGGTGATGGTTATTATTCATTTAAAGAAAGAAGAGTTGGTTATTTTATTTTTATGTATGGTTGGTTAGTCTTGTGGGTATATCTTATAATTATAGGAACATTTTTCAGAGGGCCTAATTGGAACTTTTTTGGACCATTCGAATGGTGGGACCCTCATAAACTAGAAGTATTGAATAATGTAAACCTATCTGAATATTTTTGGGTAATTCTATTGGAAAGGCCTCTTCCGCAAAATGTAATCATTAGAGAGTCTGTGGGTTTTTTAGTTACAGCGATATATCTTTTTGTTCTTCCTGTAGCTCTAGCTAAAACTTACCTGAAGGAAATGTTTTATGTCTATGGTCCAGTAAGATATACAACTATAATGATTCTCGGTCTTTCTATGCTTTCATTGCCAATTAAAATGTATTTAAGGTGGTTTTTTAACCTTAAATATATAGTTGCTATACCAGAATACTTTTTTAATATATAATGGATTATAAAAACGACGAAAGATATTGGAATATTAAACTGCTAAATAAGTGGTTTGCAATTTCTAGTATACTATTCTTTGCTTCAATCGCTTGGATGTTCTTAGATGATAATGATGATGAATTTAAAACTTATCAGAAAAAATTCAGAAAACTTCAAACAGATATAACACAGCAAAAACTTGAAGATGAATTGGATAAAGTTGTTGATTCACGTCTTGAATTTGAAAGAAAATATAATGATGAAAAAATAATTTATGATTCATATCAAGATGATTTGGATTCACTTGATCTGTTGTTAATTGAAACTAATGGTATTTTTTATAAAACTAATATGGATTATTTGTTTTTTAAGGCTGAAGTTGATGTCCTTAAATATCTATATGAAAAGGAGATTGCAGATTCAAAGCATCATGACAAAGAACATTATGATGATAATCATAATGAAGATCATGAAGATAAATTAATTTTAGATAGTCAATTAGATTATGAAAATTCATTAGTTAAGTTAAATGAATTAAAGCTTAATAAAGAAAAAGTTGAAAAAGAAATTTCAGTTATTGAAAATGATATTAAAGATAAGCGTACATCTCTTAAATTGGCTGAAGATAATTTAAATAGATTTTTGAAATCTGTTAATTTGCTTGAAAATAAAATTCAAAAGCTTGATAGGAATAAAATGACCCTTTTAAATCAATTAGGTGATATTGTAAGGGATTTGCCAATTATTGATTTTATGGATCCATATTATAAAGTTAATCAAGTAGTTGCGACTGATATTAAATATGATGTCAATTTTGCATCAGTTCCAGCTGTTGATAGATGTACAAGTTGTCATCTTGGAATTGATAATCCTGATTTTGAAGATGCTCCTCAACCATATAAAACACATCCAAGATTGGATTTATATATAACAGCTGCATCCTCTCATCCTATTGATCAATTTGGCTGTACAAGTTGTCATGCAGGAAGGGCCAGAGGTACAACGTTCAATTCATCTTCACACACACCAGGAAGTATGGAACAACAGGCTGAATGGGAAGAAAAATATGATTGGAAGAAAATACATCATTGGCTTCAACCTATGCTTCCAACAAAATATACACAAGCCAGCTGTTTTACATGTCATGAAAGTCAACCGATTATTGATGGCGGTGAAAAATTAGCGTTAGGTCTGAATTTGGTAAGTAAGTCTGGATGCAATAATTGTCATCATATTGAATCATATCCTAAAAAGAATAATGCCGGTCCACCATTAACAAACATTGATAGTAAACTTGATAAAGATTGGGTAGCTAAGTGGATTAAGGATCCACAAAGCTTTAGGCATAATACATGGATGCCACATTTTTTCAATCAGGATAATAATTCTACGGCTGAAATGATTGAAAGAAATGACTCTGAAATTTTCGCTATGACAGAATATTTGTTTGATAACGGTGATAATATGAATGTTAATGCTGATAAATATATTGGAAATGCTGATAACGGAGAAAAATTATTTACGGCTATTGGCTGTATGGGTTGTCATGTTGTAAAAGAAGAAAAGAAAGATTATGACTATCCAGATTTACCATATGAACCATTAATATCTAATTATGGGTATGATGTAAATGAAATGAATAGATATGAACTTCTTAAAAATCAAGGTCCTAATTTAGTTGGAATTGGAAGTAAGGCAAATGCAGAATGGATATATGATTGGATAAAAAATCCTTCAGATTATAATCATGAAACTAGAATGCCAGATCTTAGGCTGACGCATAATGAGGCTGCTGATATAACTTCATATTTGCTGACATTGAAAAATAATGAATTTGATAGTCAGGAATCTCCTAAGTATGATGAAGATGCAATGAAAAAAATAGCAGAAGGGTGGCTGATTAAGTCTTATCCTGAAGAGGAGGCTATTTCTAAGCTTGAGACTATGGATAAATCTGAAGTTATCAATTATGTAGGAAATAAAAGCATTAATTACTATGGATGCTATACTTGCCATAATATTAAAGGTTTTGAAAAATCAAAACCAATTGGAGCGGAATTGACAATAGTAGGTTCCAAACCATTAAATAAATTAGATTTTGGTCATATTCATTCAATAGGTCATAATAATTATTCCTGGTTTGAACAAAAACTCGCGAATCCAAGAATATTTGATAGAGGGCGAATATCAAGCCCTGAAGATAAATTAAGAATGCCTAATTTTTATTTTACACCCACAGAAATTGAAGCTATTACAACAGCTTTGCTTGGATTTAATAGCAATAAGTATTCAGATGCAATGCTGATTGAAAATTTGGTTGAAGATAAAAATGTATTTAAAGGCTATTCATTAATACATCAGTATAATTGTCAGGGATGTCATATAATTGAAGATTTTGGAGGACAGATTGCTGATGCTATTGGTTCACCAGAATATTCACCACCAAATTTAAATACTCAAGGTTCAAAAACTCAACCTGATTGGCTGTTTAAGTTTTTTAAAAATCCTATAACAATTAGACCTAATCTTCAAGTTAGAATGCCATCATTTACTATGCTTGATGACTCAGATTGGAATTCAATTATAAATGCTTTTCAGCATATGGAAAATCATAATTTATCATTTGAATCTGAATATATAGTT